>CAVGNL010000122.1:0-8168 GCA_963630455.1 Prevotella sp. CAG:755 | reverse complement strand
TGAGAAGGTCTACATCGCTTGTTTCCTTTGCTTTACCTTTCGCATAAGAACCGAATAGGTAGCAAAACTCGACTTCATAATCACTAAAAACCCGATTGCAAACTTCTTTTATTTGTTCCGTAGTCAAAATTCCGTGTTCTTCGTCAACTATTCCATATTCGTTCAATTTCTCAACCATAAAGCGATATTTAATCGTATCGGATTTACTATCATCGTTTTCGTAACGAACATAAGTCCTGACGGGAATGCCTAAAAATATGGCACACTCACTTTGGGTTAATCCTTTGCTGATTCGTAATTGTTTTAACGTCATTTCTATCACCTCACGGACATTATAGCACAATGGCATTTATTTTGCGGGTAGTTTATGCCATTTTGGCATATTCATTTATTCTTCTTTATGCCAGTTTGGCATTTTGAAAATCAGATTGATAAGCGCTAAGTATAGATAGATTATTTTGGCACAATTATTTTCTTTAATGCCATTGCATGCCGTAACCAATACAAAAATCGATAATTTACACATTACCACTCCCATAAATTTCCAGCCATAGTGTGAACTATTAGTGGATATGTCAAATTAAAAAGCAATCAGTGCCTATCTATTATTCTCATAGTTACATTCATTTTTATTACCCAATTAATTTGCCGTATTTACTGCAGTGCATTGCAAGAAATTTTCGAGATAATAGAATCCATTTTTGCTTGCTAATATAAAATCATCATTAGATTTGTTTGTCGCCATCGTTTTTAAAAACCTAACTCGACTTGAGTTAGGTTCAGGTTTTTATATTGCGTCGATTGAGAAGAAATAATTGGTGTTTTCTAAATTCTTGAAAGCCCAATATTCATCATCAGCCCAATACCAATGGCTTTCGGCATATCGTGCCCACATACAAACTCTTTGAGTTCCAGCATAGCTACCTGTCGCAGCATTAACGAACGTACTCTCGAACGTTCTGCCATACCAACATGTAGCGACGTGTTTCTCACGATACCCATATCCTTTGCCAACGGTGAAGTAATCTCCATCTGGATTGCCTTGTCCAACACAATATATCCACATGGATGTGTCGCTGATATTCATCTCTCTTTCAGCTCTATCACTAGTTATGATACGGTAACATTCATCAAGTGCATGGTTCCAATTGAAACATGTTTGTGCCGCTCTCATTGATGCATCAGATATGACTTTCGAATCATTTAAATAATGAATATAGTCGCCATCTGATTCAATCACTCCAGAAGAACGTAGCAGTCCCCATCTAGTCGCAATACGAGCATGTTGAACGCTGCTTAAGCCATAATGCTTAGATATATCGTCATCATAATAAGTAATGTTAGAAATACCATACATTTCCATTCTGGTTAATTCGAATTTAACATCTAAGACGCACTTATTCCCTGGATTCATATAGTTAAGATCATATCTTGCTCTATACCATCCACCAGATAATGTTGCGGAGCTTGTAAATGAATATGTATCTGGCAATTCAGTAACGTTTTTATAGAATTTTTGTATTGTTTCACGTGCTATTTTGAAATTGGATTCCAATTCAGAGGATGATAGTTCTGCGAATAAAGCCGCTTCAGAAGCACGAGCAGTATTCATATCCAAGAATTTCATGATATTTGCAGATAATGTTCTTACAGAATCTTTTATTTCCCCAGCAAAGTTGAACATATATTGCAAACGAGATAAATATGTATTCAATATTGATATCATACCTGCAGAACCACTGATTCTTTGAGAGCATTCAATCATATAGTTACGATACTGCTGAGCTTTATCTTTGTTGGTATAGAAATATTGTTTGCAGAACTCTTCGTAAATCATTGCCGCAACAAAATCACGAAGAGTTTCTTTTTCTAATCCTTCAGGAAGGTTATTTGTATCTATCGCATTCTCGATATCTTTTCCGAGTTCTTCCATGAAACCTTCTTCAACAATGTTTCCGTGTTTGGCCAGGTGCGCGGAAGCGTTATCAAAGTTAGAGATTGTTAAGCTGTAATTTGTAGCCTCCGTCATATCTCCAAGAGGATCAGATTCCCATTCGCCTTTTCCGTTTTTACTAAGATGAAGTTTTATCGTTTCAGTAGATTTAACATAGTCACGATAATAGAAACCCACTTCATCAGCAAGATTACGATTAAACGTATTTATCGGAGCCATGCAGTTTGTGGCAAAATCATTTATAGCAAGATTTAATGTATTCAAATTCGCTTGATCTACCATCGCCTCCGCTCTGACGATTTCGTCTGCTAATTGTTGATTGTTTCTATCTATTTTTGCGCTTAATTCATCGATCTTCCTATCGGTTTCCTTTAGCTGATCCATGATATCTTGCATTGTTGGGCCACCAGATAGAAGGCTTTCGGATAGAGTTCCTAAAAGGCTAAAAATACCAGAAGCCATCGTACCTGGATTTTCAGTCGCTACACCAACGATGATCGTACCAATTCCACTTATTAATTGGTAAACAAATTTGCCGCCATCTTCCCACGAAACACCTTTGTTGATGTAATAGTCCTCAAACTCTGCTTGAGGATCTTTTGGATCATCTAAATCATTTTTGCTTTCGCTTACCATCACATATTGCAAATAGGTTGTGACCGATGAGTTTATAAGCATGCCATAACTTTCGGCATCTGATGTATTAAATGTGACCTCAAATCCAGTCTTATCATATGCGGTTTGAATATCTTTAATCGTATGAGAAGCTGCTTTTAGGAGAGAGTAGTCGGCATAGCCTTTTTTACTATCAGCTAAGCCATCCATAACAGAATTGACATCATAAACGATGACGTCATTTATAGTTAAATCGGAATCGAATAGTTTTTCATCGGTAGACACGATAAAAGTTGCTGTTCCATCCTTGTTTTTTGTTAATTTGCCATCAATAGAAATGAAATTAGACATGTCTTCTTTACTGTACGACCATCTATTATCTTCAGAAGAGTTTGAACACGAAGATAAAAGAACGATCGAGAGCGAAGCGACCCAGAGTATTTTGGTTCCTTTTGTTTTCATAATTTTTTCTCCCGAGAAAATTATATTTAAAACGCTAAATGCTTGTCTATTGAACAATTGGTAAAAATTTATAGAATTGATTTTGCTATTTTTTGCGTTTCTAAAAATACATTTCAAAAACCAATAAATCCCCTATATTTCTCGTATTATTTGAAAAACACAACATTTTCTAATTGCAGTTTAATACTTTCTCAGCCAATAAAATTAGAGTTTTTGGCTGTTTCCGATCATTATATGGGGATGTTAAAAACCTAGATTGAAATAAATTTGACAAAGACCTTTTTCACTCGCTCGTCATAATTAACGCTCCGGCTCAAGCAATTAAAAGAGCTTCTACTATTCATCAACGTTTTGTAAATAGCATCAAAAGGCCTGACGAATTCATCATAAGCCTTGTTCAAAAACGTCCTCAATACCACCATTGTTAGTGAGAATGCACATCATTTTTCTTTTCTCTTTCAAATGTAATGATTAAATATATCCACCACATAGACCAATAGGAAGTTGAAGCCACTCTCCATCCATCATTTGCCATTTCATTCATTAATGTTTCTGCTTCTTTTGCGTTTTTGGCTTTCAATACTTTATATTCGTACATAGTTTTATTCCCTCTTTTGGTAAAGATTATAGCGCCTGCTAAAGGGATTGACACAACTCGTGCTCACGTGTTCTTCACATGCATAACAATATATTGTCTCGCTATATTCTTTGGCTATTTCCTCTTTCGCGATAGTGGCGTGGATTGGCGAGCGGCTCAAAACTAGTCCACACGCTTCTTGGTTTTGTGAGGCATGTCTACTTCTGGGGCCACTACATTCTAAAGTCTGAAATGGTCGCCAAGCATATAAGCAATTAAAAAAGCGGCATTCCTTTGATGAAATGTCGCGATGTTTGCTCTGGCGCGCCTGAGGCGACTCGAACGCCTAACTTACAGTTTCGAAGACTGTTGCTCTATCCATTGAACTACAGGCGCATAGGCTTTCCTATAAAGGCTTTTTAATGATATCACTATATTTGCGTGGATAGCGTTTTTCGTTCTTTTTTGTTTTCGCCAAATAAATGTTCACTCTTTCGCCATCATCGTTTGGGAGATAAGAAAGGCACGTATCAATAACGTCTAAATTAAGAGCTTTCATGGCATGTTTGGCATTTTCCAATTCATCTTTGCCATGCATCCCTTTCATAGCAACGAAAGTTCCGCCAACCTTAAGCAATGGGGTTCCAAGCTCTAACAACACGCGAAGCTCAGCAACCGCCCTAGCGGTGATGACATCGAATGATTCCCTAAATGATGATGGTAAATCCTCAACACGAGCATTTATCACTTTGACGTTTTTTAGTTTTAACACTTTAGCCACTTCTTCTAAAAAGAGACATTTCTTTTTTGTTGCCTCTATCAAAGTAAAAGAAGCATCTTTGAAGCAGATTGCCCAAAGCAAGCCTGGGAAACCTGCCCCTGAACCCATATCGGCAACTTTTTTTCCTTGAGCAAGCAACGATGAATCGGCGGCCAATAAGCAATCGTAGAAATGTTTTTCGATAATGCCGCCTTCATCTTTTATTGAAGTCAAATTAAAACGATCGTTCCATTCAACGAGAAGATGAAGGTATTCATCTAATTTATGAATTGTGTCCTCATTGAGCTCAAGGCCTTTTTGCCTACATAATTCAATTAATTCTTCGTAGTTCATATAACGCCTTTCTTCTTCAATGTAATGATCAATATAGAAATATCGGCAGGATTCACACCCGATATTCTTGAAGCTTGGCCCAAAGTCAAAGGCGAGACTTTTGAAAGCTTTTCTCGCGCTTCCATGGCAAGCTCATCAATATGCATATAATCAAGATCCTTAGGAAGATGAATGTTCTCGAGTTTCATCGCCCGTTCGGCATCTTTTACCTCTTGTTGAATATAGCCAGCATATTTCACTTTCGTCTCCAAGGAAAGAATCGAAGCTTCATCGAACGAATAACCATCTAGCTGTGGCATGCAAGAGGCGATTTCTGAATAATGGAGAGAAGGGCGCTTGAGCAACTCGATTCCTTTGTGACCTATGTTCGTGTCCGTATAACCGTTAGCAAGAAGATATTCATTGATTCTTTCTTTATTTGTAACGTTGTATTTCGTAAGAATATCTATCGCTTCATCGATTTTAGCGTACTTTTCAAGGAAATCCGCATAGCGCTTATCGCTTATTAAACCAATATCATGTCCATGTTGAGTCAAACGGAGGTCAGCATTATCATGCCGAAGGAGAAGACGATATTCCGCTCGCGAGGAAAGAAGGCGATACGGTTCTTCTGTTCCTTTTGTCACCAAATCATCAATCATGACGCCAATATAAGCCTCATCGCGTCTCAAAATGAGGGGTTCTTTATGAAGGATTTTTCTTGAAGCGTTGATGCCAGCCATTAGCCCCAAAGCAGCGGCCTCTTCGTATCCAGAGGTTCCGCATATTTGTCCAGCGCCATAAAGCCCCTCGTATTTCTTAATTTGCAAAGTATAATCAAATTGCAAGGGGCGAATAGCCTCATATTCAATCTCGTAAGAATATTTAAGGATTTTAGCCTTTTCTAGCCCTGGCAAAGAATGAACCATCTTCTCTTGGAAAGAATGAGGGAAGCCAGTGGAAAAGCCTTGAAGATAAATCGAATCACCATCAGCAAATTCTGGTTCTAAGAATAATTGGTGGCGTTCTTTGTCTTTAAAACGGACCATTTTTGATTCTATGGCCGGGCAATAACGAGGCCCGGCAGCAACAATCGTTCCATTAAAAAGAGCGGATTCTTCCAAATTGTCCAAAACAAGTTGCTTGGTTTCTTTTGATGTATAAATAAGCCAACAAGGAAGTTGTTCTTCTAGCGGGGTGAATTCTTTAGTTTCATACGAGAAAGCCAATTCCCCTCCCATCCCAGGTTGAACAAGGGCGTTTGTGAAATCGATGCTATTCTTATCGATTCTAGGCGGTGTGCCAGTCTTCAAGCGAAACAAATCAATGCCCATTTCTTTTAAAGATGGAGCCAAGCCGTGAGAAGCTCTTTCCCCATCAGGGCCTCCTGGAGCCACATCCTTCCCAGAAATGATCGTTGATTCCATGTATGTGCCAGTCGTGATGATCGTCGCCTTCGAATATATTTTCTTTCCATCCTCCAAAATGACGCCGAAAACCTTCGTTTCATCATGCAAAAGTCCGACGACTTGGCATTCTTTAATCGTTAAATTATCTGTTTCTTCCAAAACCGATTGAACATAGGATGGATAGGCGTGCTTATCAACTTGGGCTCTAAGGCACTGAACTCCAGGGCCCTTTCCCGTATTTAACATTTTAATCTGCAATGGATGGTAATCAGCAAATTTCCCCATCATTCCCCCAAGAGCGTCAATTTCTCTTACGACGATTCCTTTTGCCGAACCTCCTATATGAGGATTGCAAGGGGTATTGGCAATCATTTTCTTATTCAGCGTGCACAAAAGAGTTTTCAATCCCAAATGGGCGGAAGCCATAGAGGCTTCTACTCCAGCGTGCCCTCCGCCAATAACAATTACATCGAAATCAAAATCCATATTTTTATCCAATTGAGTCAGACATATCCAAAGCGATGAGACGATTGAGCTCTATGGCATATTCCATAGGAAGTTCTTTGGCAAATGGCTCAATGAAGCCCATGATGATCATCTGCGTGGCATCCTCTTCGGAAATGCCTCTAGATTGTAGATAGAAAAGTTCATCTTCGGAAATTTTAGAAACCGTCGCCTCATGTTCAATGAAGCTTGTGGAGTTGCGGATTTCATTTTTCGGGAACGTGTCGGAACGAGATTTGTTATCAACAATCAAAGTATCGCATTCGACATGTGAATGGGCGTTTTCAGCCGTAGGCATGATTCTTACGGTTCCTCGGAAATTAGCAACTCCCCCATTTTTGCAAATCGATTTTGAAATGACATTTGAAGAGGTGTTTTTCCCAATGTGAATCATTCTTGAGCCGTTGTCTTGGAATTGATTTTTCCCACCAACGGCAATTGAGATAACCTTCCCCTTAGCTCCATCGCCTTTAAGAATGCAAGCTGGGTATTTCATGTTGCGCATCGAGCCAATATTTCCATCAACCCATTCCATAAGGCCGTTTTCCATAACCAAAGCCCTTTGGGTTACCATATTCACGATATTGTTGGACCAGTTTTGAACGGTTGTATAACGGCAACGCGCGTCTTTAAGAATGATTATCTCAACAACAGCCGCATGCAAAGATTCTTTGGAATATATAGGAGCCGTGCAACCTTCGACATAATTAATCGAAGATCCTTCATCGCAAATAATCAAAGAACGCTCGAATTGACCGGATTTTTCATTGTTAATTCGAAAATATGATTGAAGAGGCTTATCTAAATGAACGCCTTTTGGCACGTAAATAAAGGATCCACCAGACCAAACAGCAGCGTTTAAGGCTGCGAATTTGTTATCGCCAATAGGAACTACGCTGCCAAAATATTGTTTGAAAAGATCAGGAAAAAGTTGAAGCCCCATATCGGTTGAAAGAAAAATAACGCCTTTCTTCTGTACTTCATCAAGCATGTTATGATAAACGACTTCAGATTCATATTGGGTCGTAACTCCTGAGAGGAATTTTTGCTCAGCTTCAGGGATTCCAAGCTTTTTAAACGTTTCCTTGATCGCGCCCGGAACCTCATTCCAATCTCCCTTATCGCTTTGCGCATAACGGGTGAAATACGTATATGTACCGAAGTCTAAAAACGACAAATCAGGTCCAAAATTTGGCATCGGAGACTTTTTGAAAATTTCCAAAGCCTTCAAACGATATTCAAGCATCCATTCAGGTTCGTTTTTGATTTTTGATATGCTTCTCACGACATCCTCATTTAACCCTTTTCCAGTGGTGAAAATGGAATTCGCGTCCGTTTTGAAATCGTATTTGTATTCTCCTTCGAGGAAGGAAGTGTCTTTATTGTTATCTGGCATTCTATTTTCCCTCCTTCTCATCTTTTTCAAGCATCTCTCTCATGCTTGTCCAACCCATTGTCGCACAATGGATTCTGGCGGCTTGCTTCCCTGTGTTCATGAAAACAAGAGCTTCATCCAAAACGGAATCATCGTACTCTTTTTCCTCAATCATGTTT
>CAVGNL010000121.1:0-4982 GCA_963630455.1 Prevotella sp. CAG:755 | reverse complement strand
AGATTGTTAAGAATGAGGAACTTCTTGCCGCAAATATTGAAATCCACAATCTTCATGATTACGACACGAACCTTAATGATGACAATTTCGTTGATGCCTATTATTTGGCCGATTACATTGCGGATTGTCTGGAAGGCATGGATGAAGAGGATCTTACGAAGGTCAACGACTACACGTATTTCGTTAAAAGAAAAGAAACAATCGACCAATACGCTAATAATTTCGTTTCTTCCCTTGCCAAAGAGATCTCTTCTTTTGAATTAATTAGCGCCAATCTCACGAAAGATAAAGTAGAGCCTTTATACGAGAAGTTTAGCAAACTTACCTCAAATTTCGCTAGCGCAGGCGACTTATCCTCTCATTTCCTTGATGAAGAAACGCTTACTAAATACCGCACCATATTAGCTTCTTACCTTATCGAAAAGATTTTGACACTCTTCCCTAGCCTTACAAAGTCCAATTGTTACGAATTCAAAAAGACGCTCTTAGGGTATTACAACTTTCAAGAGTTGTCCAAGCTTGAAGGCTATCAAAGCTATATTGAAACATACTTAAAAGATATTGGCGATTCCTCGAAGATTCTGAGGTATCAGGAATATCTTAATTTGCTAAGCCAAATGGAAGAGATGGAGGCTAACGATGCTTGAAAACGGATTGATAGCCTTGTTTATCATCAATAAGCAATCTTTTTTGGTGACTTTTAAAGAGTCTAAATCCGAGGAAAAAATACCTTTCGATGCTTATTTTGACAAATGCCTTAAAAAGGAAGACCTTTCCATCAACGATAAGAATTACACTAAAGACAAAATCATAACTTTCATAAAAGACGGTGTTATTGATGCTGAAATTTGTTTTGAAACAAGCATTAAAGACAGCGAGTGTTATTTTAAGATTTTCAAGGAAACTCCTCATCATTTCGGGTTAGAAGTCGGATTGAGGAAACACGAGCAAACAAACAATGATTCTTTTGATTATCTGACAAAAGTTCACTCCAGAAGCTATCTGTTTAGCGAAATCCAAAAAGAATTGGATAAAGGAAATAATGATAATTCTTATTTGATAATGATTGATTTGGACAATTTCAAGACGATCAACGATACATATGGCCATTTAGTTGGGGACGTATGCTTGAAAACAATCGCTTCAAAGCTTGATACGGTCTTTGCAAACGATATTTTCGGACGTTATGGCGGCGATGAGTTCATAGCTTTTGTGAAAGGAACAAGTCACGAAAGGCTGAAAGAGCTTATTGCCGAGGCCCTGCAAATCAAATTCTCGCAGTCTAAAAGCATCTCTTCAAAAAACGTCATTTCTTGCTCGCTAGGAATTTCTTCGGAGGTCAAAGCTGAGAAATCAATAAACGCCTTGATTGAAGAAGCAGATAAAATTTTATACAAATCGAAGCAACTAGGCAAAAACATTGCCATGAGCAGTGATGGAAAAGTATTTTATGGTTCCGTTAACAAAAGGAAGAAAATAAGGGTCTCTAAAGGCCAATCGTCATTGATTTTTCGTGAAGAAATTTCTAGAAAAAGGACGAGAAACGCCGTTTTTGTTGGTATTATCCTTTTCGTCTTTTCCGCTTTGATTGCAACTTTGGATATATTTCTCAATTTTCAAGTCAATTCTCAATCAAAGCAAACGGCGCTTAATTTGATGGAAGAAAAATCGGATGTCGTAACAATCAAAGTTTCAGATGATGTCCAGGAATCATTTGCCAAATTGGAATCCTCAAAAGAGGTTCTTGATGAAATAGACAAGGAAAACGAAGAGGCTTTGCTTGACGAAATGATAAGCAATCTTTCTAAACACGCCTTGCTTGCTACGCCTGGAGTCCTTTTGGAAAATGGCGATATTTATTTGGGGAACAAGGAAAGATATAACGTTTCGACTTTTGACTTCGCCACAAAGATCATCAGCAATAATGAAAGGGCAATCGAAAGAATTTCCATAATAAGCAAAGACGATCAAATCGTTATCGGCGTTCCTTATAAGCGTACTTTTTCTTTCGGAGGTTCCAATAGCCTTGATGTCCTAGGCATAACATCGATGTATAGCGCAAAGGAATATTCATCTTTGATTTTTAATACCATATCAAGTGAGGATTATATTTGTCTTGTTGATTCGAAAACATCGAAAATATGTGAGAGCAATGATTCGGAAATCAATATTTTCGCGAAATACAGCAATTTTAAAAATTATTTTTCGGACAATGATTTATCTGATGAATACGAAGTTTTTTTAAAAATTGTCAACGACAATGATTACCACATGGATTTGATGAATTTAGGAGGGGTTAGCTATTTCGTCTTTGCCTCAAAAGTTCCTCTTTCTGATTGGTCAATTCTTATGCTTACGCCATATCAAACAATCGTCAACTCGTTCAATACGGTCATTAACTTTTCGGCAGTCTCTTTGAATTCATTAAGCTTTGCCCTTCTTTTCATCTCCTTATTTGGTTTCTTTTATTTGAGTAAGATAAAAATGGCCGCCTTCTCATCTAAATATATCGATCCCTTGACGAATTCCATCAATGAGCAGCGTTTTCTTTCTGACGCAAACATTCTTGTCTCCAGAATGGATAGGAAAAGATATCTTATTTATTTGAATATTCGAGGGTTCAAAGTTCTTAACTCTACTTTAGGAAATGAGGAAGCCAATAAATTCCTCCTCGTGATGTCTTCCTTCCTTGAAAACAACTTAAAAGATAACGAGATTCTTTCCCGAGAATATTCTGATCGTTTCTTAATGTTATTAGAAGAAACAAGCGATGACGTTTTGAAAAGCAGGATAGATTCAATTGCCCAAAAAATTTTGAATTCTAAATCGCTTAATAAGAACTCAAGGATATCTTTTGATATTGGTATATATGGCTTTGAATATAGGCAAGAAAATAAAATACCGATTTGGCTTGCAGTAGATAGGGCAAAGAAAGCCGCCAACGAAATCTCTCGAAGTGGAAACGCCTATGATGTGAAATTCTTCAATGAAAGAATGCTTGAAGATGAAGAACTTGAAGTCTATATCGAACAATCGCAAGAAACCGCTTTAAAAGAAGAAAAATTCCAGGTTTATTATCAAGGAAAATATGATTTGCACACTAAACGCTTCGCAGGCTGTGAGGCCCTCGTTCGCTGGAAAGATGAAAGAAAAGGCTTTATAAATACGCAGAAATTCATCGATGTATTCGAACGCAATGGTTTTGTTTCCGCTCTCGATCTCTACATCTTCGAAAAAGTCCTTAAAGATTTAAAAGCCTTAATTGTTGCTGGCCAAACTCCTCTTAAAGTAAGCGTTAATTTAAGCAGAAAACATTTTGAGCACATAAACTTTTTCGATGAATATGTCAAACTAGTCGAGAAATATCAGATTCCTTGGAAATATTTGGAATTCGAAATCACGGAGTCGATTATTTTAAACGACTCTTTCGATTTGAATGACCTCATCAAAAAAATTCATGAATTTGGCGCCATGGTTAGCATTGATGATTTTGGCAGTGGATTCTCGAATTTCTCCATGATCAACCATGTTGATTACGACATTCTTAAAATCGATCGCAAACTTCTTTTCGGAAAAAACAAAGAATTTGATCAATATTCAAAAAACGTCATTAAATCCGTTGTATCTTTGAATAAAAACATGAACAAAATAACTCTTTGCGAAGGCGTTGAGCATAAAGATGAAAGCGATTATCTTGAATCTGTTGGATGCGATTTGATTCAGGGCTATTATTATGCGAAGCCTCTCCCAAAAGAAGAATTCTTTTCTTTGGTTGAAAAAACGAATAAGTAATCTATTTGCTTAATGTTTTATCTTTGAATTTTTCAAAGAAGTAATCATCTTCTTTTAATTTACGATGTTCAGATTCAGCCTTATTAACGGCCTTTTCTTCAAGAGAATATGACTTGATTCTTTCGTTGATTTTAATTCCGTCTTCCTCATATTCATCTAGATAATTATGATATTCTCCGTCTTTTTTGTATCCGAGGATTTTATCTTCGATAACGTTTCCTGCGGCTTTGAAAATATTTTTTTCGACTAACGGTGAATACGATTGCATCAATTCACGGATAAGATACTTTGTTTTTTGCCTTTGCGACCCACCTGAACCATTGTCGCATACGGAACAGTTTTCTGTGAAACGGCAAGCGCATTGAATGAAAGTCAGTTTATTGAATTTCCTCCAAGCTAAGATGCTTTCTTCTCTGATCAAATAGAGAGGCCTAATTATTTCCATGCCTTCATAATGATCTGAATGAAGTTTTGGCAACATCGTTTGGAACGAGCCTGAATTCAGCATATTCATCAACGTCGTTTCGATAACGTCATCGTAATGGTGTCCCAAAGCTATTTTGTTGCAACCTAAGCTTTTGGCTATGCGGTAAAGGGCTCCGCGCCTCATTCTAGCGCAAAGATAACAAGGGGATTCGGAGGTACTGTTTGCAATATCAAAAATATCCGTTTCCACGATTCTTGCTGGTATTTCAAGGATTTGAAGATTGTTTTTTATTATCTGGAGATTTAATTCATTGTATCCAGGATTCATGACGAGGAATTCCACTTCAAAAGGAACGCTGGAATATTTTTTAAGGTGCTTGAAAAGGAGGCCCATAAGCATAGAATCCTTGCCGCCAGAAATGCAAACGCATATTTTGTCTCCCGGAAGAATCAGCTTATAGTTGCCTAAGGCCGCGATAAAACGTCTCCAAATCGTATATTTAAATTCCGTATTAAGGGATCTTTCGATTGCTTCTTCCCTTGTCAAAATTCTTTCTTTTTTAGATGGCATGGTAACTCCTTATGGCACTTAGCAAGCTTTCTATCTCTTCTTTCGTGTTATCTTCCGATAAAGAAATCCGGAAGCTGCTTAGGGCTCTTTGTTTATCGTGATAGATGGCATTGATAACTTTTGAGGGAGTCTGGGGAAGGCTATAGGCGCTTTTTTGTGAGATGCATATTCCTTTGCTAGAAAGATATTTAAC
>CAVGNL010000120.1:0-9650 GCA_963630455.1 Prevotella sp. CAG:755 | reverse complement strand
TCTTTGATTTGCTCCCACAAAGATTTTATTGGCCAAAATATCAAAATCATCGTTGATTCAGACATTCAAGCAAATGTCGGAACGATGAAATTCGGCATTCGCTCAAGCAAGCTTTATGTTTTTGACCACGAAAGCGAAGAAAGAATCAATTTTGAGGTTTCTAAATAATGGAAAGCAAGAATAACTGGAAAGCTTGGCTGTATTTGGCGCCAGTGATTATCTTACTCAGCGTTTTTACTTTCTATCCAATCATCAATACCTTTGTCGTGTCTTTCACGGAAAATTACGACTATGTTTTAGGGAGCAAAGGCGGATTCACCTTTCAAAATTATGTTGAGGTTCTGTCCCCAAACGGCATTTTCTTTGATGATGTTATCAAAACGGCATTGCCAAACACTCTTTTGCTGACTTTTGTCACGGTCCCTGTTTCAATCATTCTTTCTTTGACGATTGCTATTTGCCTTAATTCAATCAAAGCATTAAAGAAAGTTTTCCAAACTATCTTCTTTATGCCGTATGTCACGAACGCTATCGCTATCGGCATGGTCTTCAGCGTTATATTTGATACGCAATATGGATTGTTTAACGCCATTTTTGGCTGCAGTGGACATCCATGGATCTCAATGAACCTCCAAACTGGCGAAGCGGTCAATTATTGGTCGGCATTCTTTGCCATTTGCTTCTATATCGTTTGGCATTCTTTGCCATATAAGATTCTTATTTTCCTCGGTGGCTTGCAAAATATCGACAATCAGTATTATGATGCGGCGAAAATCGATGGGGCATCCCGTTTTAAAACCGTTATGAAAGTTACGATTCCTTTGCTTTCCCCGCAAATCCTATACATCATGATCACCTCCTTCATCGGGGCTTTCAAAGAATATAATTCCGTTATTGGTTTGTTTGGCAAAGACGGTGGCACCTTTGATATTACGACCGGTCAAAAGAACATGCAGACGATTGTCTATTTTATCTATGATCAAATTGCTGAGAACCAGGTTCAGTATGCCTCTGCTGCCGCTGTCCTTCTCTTCATTATCATCTTGATATTCACCGGTATCCAATTCAAGGTTTCTAAGAGGAGGGTTCATTATTAATTATGGAAAACGCAAAAGAAGAACTTGTCCTTGTCCTCGCTGATGAAGGGCATTCCATCCATCAAAGGGAAATCACTTCAAAGGTCCTTAAAGTCGTTTCTTTGGTGATTATGTACGCTTTCTTGGCTTTTTTCGCTCTTATCATGATTTTTCCTTTCTATTGGATGATCATCACCTCCTTAAAAGGTGGGGCGGAAATAAAACGTTTAGTGCCAACAATGTGGCCAGAGGTCATGCGTTGGGATAACTATGCTAGCGCCTTTAGCCGTCTTAATTTCGGAACGTTGCTAAGAAATACGCTTGTTGTTGGCGTAGTTTCAACAATCGGAACGCTGATTACGACGATCTTTGCCGCTTTCGCTTTCGCCCGTTTGGAGTTCAAAGGAAAAGACTTGCTCTTTTCTATCCTCCTTAGCACAATGATGATTCCTGGCGAAATGATGGTCGTTTCAAACTATATCTCGGTTTCGCTTCTTGGAATGACGGGTGGGAACAACATCGTTGGCGCCTATACAGCGATGATCATTCCATTCATGATCTCGGTTTTCTATATTTATTTGCTTCGTCAGAATTTCAAACAAATTCCTAATGAATTGTATTTAGCCGCTAAGGTTGATGGAAAATCAGACTGGCAGTTTCTATGGAAGGTCATGGTTCCTCTTGCAATGCCGACTTTAACGACAATCTTCATCTTGAAATTGATGGGATCATGGAATGCCTATGTTTGGCCAAACCTCATTGCTTCGGGCAATTCGAACTTCTATTTAATCACCAACGGTCTTCGTGAGACCTTTAATTCAACGGAAAATTATGATGATTACGGAGCCCAAATGGCGGCTACGGTCATCGTTACAGTTCCGCTATTGTTGGTGTTTATATTCTTTAGGAAATATATTATGCGTGGAGTTTCACGCGCTGGCATTAAAGGCTAGTTAATAAGGAGAAAGAAATGAAAAAATTCAAAAAATTCGGAAAGGCCTTAGTTTTTGGGCTTTTGGCATCGGCCGCATTGACTTCTTGCGGAGATGATGGCGCGGTAAACGTCGACGAAACTCTTCCGGAAGATGATCCAACAAGCGAAGTTACCATTGATTTCTGGAACTGCTTAGGGCACGCCAAATCGACAGTCTTTGACACGATCGTTTCCGGCTTTAATGAGAAATATCAAGGCAAATACAAAGTCAAGAATACCAAGATCGCTGGCGACTATGATGCTTTAGCCGATCAAACGAGAACGAAACTTGCGGCCAATGAGATTCCAGCTTTGATTATGGGTTATCCTGATAACTTCTCTACCTATATCGGTCAAAGCCTTTCCAATTCCGCCTTGCTTCGTTTAGACAATTTCATCAATGATAAGAAGTTCGGTTACACACAAGAAGAGATTGCCGATTTCGTTCCAGCCTTTTACAAAGAAGGAAGTGACTTCCAATTCGAAGGCCAATGGTCAATGCCAATGTATAAATCCACGGAAGCGATGTATTACAATGCCGCATATTTTGCTGGAGCCAATAAGCAAACCTCTAATAAATTCAGCAAAGATACAGAGAAGAACAAGACCTATACGGAGAAATATGAAATCGCTCACAATAAAGATGCTACCGACGAGCAACTTTCGACATTTAAAGAATGGGTAAAAGACAATGGCGGCTACACGTATGATGTTCCAGAAACATGGGAAGAGATGATTGCGACCTCTCGTCAAATGCAAACGGATATGAAAACGGAAGGACTCAACTCGGAATTCTATCCTGTGGGCTATGATTCCGATTCCAATTTGATGATTTCCCAAATGGCGATGAGAGATATTCCTTATACGACAAACCTAAATATTGAGAAAGCAAAAGACCATATTGTTTTCAATAACGATCAAACGAAAGGACTCATCACCGAGCTCACGGGTTTGGTGAATGATAAGATCTTAATCACCAAAGGCGTTCTTAACGCTTATACAAACGAATATTTCACTAATGAAAAATCCGCGATGTCCGTTGGTTCGACTGGCGGATCTTCCTATAACGTTTCTTCGAATTTCCCTGTTCGCCTTGCCGCCGTTCCTCATCCAGAAGGAAAAGAAGCCAAATACATTCAACAAGGACCTTCGATCGCCTTCTTTAATAATGGCAATAAATATATCCACAAGGGAGCTTGGCTATTCTATAAATATTTAGCAGAGCCAGTAAACAACGCCAAATTAGCTCTTCAAAACTCCTATGATCCTATTCGTTTATCTTCTTTTGAAACGGATGAATATAAGGCTTGGATTGCCAAAAAAGACAAGGATTTGAAATATGCGATACCAGCTTTAACAGGCGGGCTTCGTGATAAATACATGACTTCTTCCGTTTTCCTTGGTTCGGAAAAAGCCCGTACGGAAATCGGCAACACCATCAAATATGTCATTGCTTCAAAAATGAGCGTTGACGCAGCTTTGAAAACTGCCTATGACAACACCTTGAAGAACACAAAATAAGGAGATAACCAATGTTAAAAAAGAAATCTGTGGTTCTAGCTCTCGCTAGCCTTGCCCTTCTTGCTTCTTGCCAAGCAAAAGAAGATACAAGCGCCTCATATCTCGATCTCACCTCTGAGAGCCATTATGGCAAAATCACCTTCGATCAGCCAAACGAAAATTTAAATGAGGGCGACGTTATCACTTTTAGTGTTGCTCCAACCGAACACTTCTTCATCGATTACGTTACTGCCAACGGTGAAAAAATAACCGGCAATAACGGAAAGTATTCCTATACCCTTAAAAAAGGCGTTAATAAATTTTCCGCCTCCTATGTCGTCGATAAGGATATCGATTGGGTCGATCAATTCAAACTTAATATCGACTCCGACCTTTTTTACAATGTGATGAACAATCCGAAATTAATGGATTTCCGTACCAATGGCGTTGAGCAAATGGCAACCTCTTATACGGACACGCTTAAAATTGGTGCTGACTCGTTTATGAATTATGTTGATGGCGATACGACGCATGTCTCAACTCTCAATAAAGGCTATACAGTAAAGATTCGTTATTTAGGAATCGACACTCCTGAATCAACTTCAGAATTAGAAGAGTGGGGGAAAACTGCCTCAATTTATAACAAATCGGTCTTATCCAAAGCAAAACGCATTATTCTTGAATCCCAAGGATGGGCTGCAGGATTGGAAGATAAGGCAGCTACAGCTGATGGCAATCAACGCTCCTTAGCCTATGTTTGGTATTCGGAAAAAGAAAACCCAGAAATGTCAGATTTCCGTTGCCTCAATCTTGAAATGGTCTATCAGGGACTTTCTCAAGGCATCGGTTCTCCTGATGATATGGGCGAAACTTTCTACTGGACTTTTGATGCCGCGAACCTTTCCGCAAAAGCCAATAAAAGACATCAATATAGCGGAGAGATAGATCCTAATTATTTCTATTACAGCAAAGATAATCCACCAGTTAAAAAAACGTTGAAAGAAGTCTATGAGGCAGTCAGCTTCACGACCAGTAGTGATGATAAATCTAAATCTTTAACTTGCGATTTATTCGACGTCAACGACGCTCATAATGATTGCTCGAAGACTTTATATCAACTAGAAGGATACGTTACCCGTAAGCTTGATGGCGCCTTCTATTTCCAAGATAAGCCATCCTACGAGATACCTGCTGATGGTTCTCTTCCAGAGGCTTACGGCATGTATGTCTTTACCTATGCGCAAACTCCAATCGATGTTGGCGATTACGTTAAGGTTATCGGCGTTCTTTCTTCTTATTCAGGAACTCTTCAAATGATGGGCATTTCCTATCGTGAATTCGATGTTGATCCGCTTAGAGATGTTGAAATAGATGAAGAAAAATCGGTTTCAAAGGATCAAATCAAACCTATTAAACTCACTAAAACCCAATATGATAACGCCTCAAAGAGTGGCAATAATCTCAATCACGTCTTAGTAACTCTTGAAGACGATGTCTATTGCGATGCAGATTCGCAAATTACCGACGGAGGAGTACAAGAAGTCAATACTTACAATACCGCTTATCCTTATTATAACGACAACAACAAACTCGTTTTCTTTGGCAATCTTCAAAAGGCGGAATCAGCTTCAACCGAAGTGAGATTTGTTCAATTTGACGGAGTCATTAAAAACTACGGAACAGAGACCTCATATAGCTATAAGTTCTACACAGGCGGAACGAATAACTACAATCCAGCTGGCGCCGAATACATCTATCCAAATGTTATCACAAGCGAAAATGCCAAGACCGATGAGGAAAAAGAAGCAGCAAAGTCTCTTATCGTTACCACTCACAATGCTAAGGTCTGTAAGATGACAGGCATTTGGCAGAATTACTTATCCTCTTCAGGCAAGACCTTCCGCGATCAAATTGCTTTGGTAAATCCAAACGACATTCAAATCGTAGGAACATTTTGATAATTGTTTAAAATAGATTAAAGGAGGGAAAGGATGGTTAAGACTCAATTAGAAAAACCACTTTTCAACAAAAAGGATCTTACCCTTATTTGGGAAAAATCCGAAGGAAACGAAGAGACGCTCGCTGACAACATCAATCCAAATGAAGTCAGCTCTTATTCGCAAGCCGCCCATCGTCGCGACACTGAAGGATATGACCTTCTTCAGAATGCTCTATGTTTTGAAGTCATAGGCGCGATTGTTTTGATCATCGGCATACTTTTCATTTTCCTTTCCCTTAAGAAATCACGTAACAAGATCGTTGGTGTGGACTTTGCTTCGTTGCAGTTCGTTATCTGCGTTTGTTGCTTAGCTGCAGGGGTGACCTTGTTAACGATTGGCACGATTTTTGTTTTCAAAGCGTTAAAAAAACGCAAAAACGCAAAGAAAGACATTGCCTATTTAGGAACATTAAATCGTTCCAGCAATTAACGATTATTAGAAGGCTCTATCAATTAAGGGCCTTCTTTTCTTTTTGAGCGTTTTTTGCTTGCGCATGCTTTCCTGATGTTGTAAATTAATGCGGATGGTCCCTTAGCTCAGTTGGTAGAGCAGCTGACTCTTAATCAGCGGGTCGCGGGTTCAAGTCCCTCAGGGATCACCATTATGCAATTCTGGCACTATGTTAGTTACTGGTGCTTTTTTTGTTATTTTGGCTACGAAAATTTTCTAAAGATGTTTTAGAGACTTGGGCCGCGGCCTCTTTAAGTTGTGTGATGGTTGTTACCAATATTTAAAATCCAATTTGATAAGAAATGTGCTGAGCTTTTAAAACGCGATCCTTTCTTTAGTGTTAAAAAACTGAATTACAGTCAAATAGATAAATGATTATCTAGTTATATTTTACTTAACAATGGATGTTATTTGATTGAAAATCATAGGAGTGAACAATTGAAAATCAACGGAATGAAACGATGAAAAATATAGGAATATATTGTTAAATGGTGTTAGATGTTGTTGGGGTGATAAACGATTGTCACTCTCTTTTTTGCTAGATGTTTATAATTTTAGTAACGATTTGGAGGGCGTTTAAATAAAAAGTGGGATATTTATATAAACTAATTGATGAACAAGGGCTAGAAAATTCAAAAAACAATATAATTACGCTTTCGCATCCGATTTTTGAATTCAAGGGTTCTGAGGGGAAAATCATAAACTTCGCAAAAAGGATATATGACAGATATTTGGAAAGAGGGCTTAACATTGAACCTACCGAAAAGGATTTAGCTGAAATTAAAAAATGGTGTGAAATATATAAAACAACATATGGAAAAGGTTTCAATGATTGGGACATTAATTCGGAATCGATGATAATTTTCTGTGGGATAATGCAAGCCTTCTGCGGTTATTTCACCACGGAAAATTTATTCGATGAGTCGATAAGAAATTCTTATATGTCTAAAGGTAGTTTCAAGAATAAAAAGGCTGTAATAAGAATTGATGAAAAATCCTTAGCGCATCTCCATTGGCGTTCTATAAATGTAAATGGAAATTATGAGAAATATTATGGATCATCAGATGATTATCACGATTTTAACGGCTTTTTGCATTTGATTGATATTTCTTATAATGCGAATTTCGATGATTACAATGAGTTGTTAAAAATCTACAATCAAGACGAATTACGTCGTTCGAGTAATTGGTTTAGTATTTTATCAAAAGATTTTGAATGGCAAAAAGAAAAGAGATTGTTGTTTCTATTAAGAAGTTTAGAACCGAATTCATCCAGAATAGGTTGCAATAAAGTTTATAAACCCATGAAAAAATGCACTACTTGGGAAGAAGTTGTGTTTGGAAACGTTGTCGATGCAATTGATTATTATAGAAATGGCCCATGTTTTGCGCGTTTTGCAAGTTTGAAATTGGAGAAAGACGCCATTCAAATTCTAAACAACATATAGAATTATATTCATCAAAACATTTTAAATTCACTCACCAATGTTATTGGGTGAAATTTACTCAAAAATACAGATTTCATTAAAAAGTCGAGCTAATACAAATAATGAATTGGGCATTGAAAAGTCCAAGATACATTCGAAATCAATTCGCGAAGGGTCTAGGTATTGTCCAACTGACTTTCAGCTTTTTGATGGAAACACCTTCTGATAGTTGAGAAACGAGTGGACAACCTTCCGTGAAGGGCCGCTTGAAGTGAAAATCAATATGCTTAGCCAATTATTGCAGTATGATTTGATTTTTTTGATTTATTTCTCTTTTCGATGTTTTCTATTGGTTTTTAAGGCCATGCTGTTCAAATTGCTCAATGTTGCTGAATCAAATTAGGATTTTAACATTGTTCAAAGCTAATTTGAACGAAGTTTTCGTCGCTAATTTAGCGTTTGATCCGTAGGCTTTCGCTTATATGGCGATATCTAAAGTGCCTAATCTTGTTTATTCAACAAAAATGTCCTATCATAAAGGGCGATAAAAAAGGAGAAAAAAATTTATCATGAATCGTAAGATCGTCTTATTCCCTCTAGCATTAGCCGCAATCTTAGGCTTAGCTTCTTGTTCGAATGACAAAAAACCAACTACGTCATCGTCCAATGGGGGGGGAACAGTTTCTTCATCCACTAATAGCACAGAATCTACTGAAGCTTCCTCTTCAGACACATCTGAAGAAGTTAAGGCTTCAATCACAGTTGACAAAGAAGAAGTCACAATTGAAGTCGGTGATTCAGAATTAGTTACCGCAACAGTAAAGAATGCAACCAACACAAACAAGACATGGACATCTAGTGATGAAACGGTTGCCACTGTTGCTGCTGGCACAATTACTGGCGTAAAGGAAGGAACGGCAACAATTACCGTCACTTTAGATTCTGATCCAACAATTAAGGCCGAAGTTGCTGTTACAGTTACCAAAAAAACAAACAAGGTTACTGAAACGACTGTTGATAATTTAGCTTCAACATCAAGTGGTTTGACAGCAAAGACTCTTTATAGAGCAACCGGTATTATCGAAAAATTAGATCATTCAGATCAATATGGAAATGCTTATTTGACTGATCCTACGAGCGGAAAGACTGTTCAAATTTATGGATTGACTGGCACAGATGATGAATCTTGTTTCAATTTTGAGGCAGCTAAAGATTCGCAATTCTTTAGTAATCCAAAAGATGCCAAGACATCGTTGGCGGATGTTAGCAACGGACAATTAGTTACCGTTAAAGTTGGATGGTGCAAGTTTGGTGCAGGAACTGAAATATTTGGTATTTTAGAGAAGAAAGAAGATTCAACGGCGAAATACGGCGTTAACATCTCCACTTTTGAGCATGGAACAGCAACTAGCGATAAAGCCGAATATTCTTATGGCGAAAAAGTTACTTTAACCATCACTCCAGAAGCTGAATATGTAGTTGATTCTCTTACGGTTAAAGATGCTCAGAGTAACAGTGTCACAACAGTAAAAGAAAGCGAAAACGTATATTCGTTCAATGCTACTTGCGTCAATGAAGTCACCATTACATTGAAGAGTTCCGCTGATACAAAAACCACTGTCATTTGGGATTGTTCTTCTAACTCAGCTCCAGCAACAGAATTAACGACTGATACTGAGTTTACCGCAACTGTTGGATCTCTTGGCGAAGTGAAATTCGGCGGCACTCATGTCAAGCAAAATACTGGTTACATTATGATGTACAGCAAAAATGGCGACTCTTATTTGTATTCTAAAGAAGCCTTACCTGGTTCTATAGTTTCGATTTCAATTAAAACTGGAAGCGCTGCTTCAAATGATGCTACTTATGCTGTTCATTTTGGCTTTGAATCTATCGCAACAATCAACAAAAATGATGCTGTTAACATTACTACAGGCTCTGAATATAGATTTGAATGTGCGGTTGAAAACGCCAAATATTTCCAAATCACAAGCGCTGGTTCTACTAAAAATGGCCAACTTGCTACCGTAACGATTGTATACGATACAGCAGCTTAATTATTCGCATTTAACACGTTATTCTCAAGTTCGACGAGGATGAATGACGGTCGCCTAATGGCGGCCGTTTTTTAATGACTAAGTGCAAATATGGCTTTGATTACTTTTATTAAACGCTGGCTAGAATCATAAAGCTTATTTGTATGGTTTATTCAACTCATACAAAT
>CAVGNL010000119.1:6555-8299 GCA_963630455.1 Prevotella sp. CAG:755 | reverse complement strand
CATCAAGAAAACGTAATCAAAAATTGAAAAACGGAATAAAAAATACCTTTTTGTCGAAAACACAAGGATTTTTTCAAAAATAAATACAAGCAAATCGCCTAAAAATAATATAGCAGCACCAATATAGACATTTTTGAATCTCTTTATGCCCAAGAAAACGCTGAAAATTACAGAGATTAATCGTTATCGCTAGATGATGCGAATTTAGTTTTTATGGTGATAAAAGATGCTGCGCTGCCTTTAAATGTTTTTGCGTTAATCTTTCTAATCTTTTTTTCAACAAACAAAAGAAAACGCTGATAAAAAATTTATTTTTTTATACACTTTATAAATTTTCAGATTGGCTGATTTTTTATGATTTCGTTTCAAAAAAGTGGATTTTTAAGCCTTTTTGTTGGAGAAAAACGTTCTTTTTCTCTAAAAACCTACTTTTCAGGATAAGAAATGTGTATCAAATTTGTAAAAAGTTAGTCAAGATTTACCTTGTGTCAAGCCCCCCCAAGAAATAAAATTAGCTCGATTTTTTTAGAGGGAAAAAACATGAAGAGAAAATTATTAATGGGTTTACTGGCCCTTAGTGGAGGACTCACGGTTGTTGGAAGCGGTTTTTCAGCGTGGTATTTCAGCCAGACCGTAGACACGATCAATTCAAATGCGGCAATTCACGTTACTGATATTGTCGACGGAGCTGGTTCGTTAACTGCCTTAGCAGATGGTAATGACTTAGGCACTGATAAACTTTATCTCGAATTAGATCAAGGCGGTTATACGAATGCCACTGTCACAACAAAAGGAATCTCGCTTAAAAAGCTTGCTAACGGGGCAGTTCCAAACGATGATGATTTAGAGGGAATTGATCAACTTGCATCAATTGGCGCAAAATATAGCATCGCGAAAGATAAATTAACTCTTTTGCAACGCGCCGGCATTAAGAAAGGAACCTTTAAGGCGGTTATCACTTTAACAAGCGACGCAACAACATATGTAAAATTCGCTGACAACTATTCTGTTGTCGGTAATCAAGAAACCGATGGGCTTAATACAGAAAAAACAACATTCACTTTCTCCAAAGATGTTGATTTAGAAAATGCAAGCATTGGTGAAGTAGGAACTAATTTCGAAGAAAGCTTCACTTTCACGACTGCGGTAACCGACGAGAGCTGCGCAATGTTTGAATACAAATCAAAGCCAAATGATAAAACCGATTATGAGGCAATGAAATCCGCTTTAAATGGCAAAGAACTTTTAATCGTTTCGTATTCATTTACGTTAGACGATACAGTCGGCGGCTAAACTGTCTTAGAGACTAGAAAATGTCAGGTTCAAACAAACTAATCGAAATCGCATTTTATGTCTCTTTGTTTGTTATTATCGGCTTAGCCATCACGTTCACCGTTCTTTTTACGTTGTATGCTTTCTATAAGAAGAAAAATATCAGGTTTGGCCACGAGGATGACAAATTGCAAGACGTTTTGAAGAAGAAATATCGCAAAGAACTAAAAGAAAACGACGATATTTCTTCTTATAACGCGTCGTTGAAGGCGAGAAAACCAATTGGATATGAGCATATATCCACGGTTGGAAACGTCGTGACCTATGTCTATAACGAAAAAGAAATCAAAGAATTAGAGCGAAACAAATTGGTCGCCTTAATTAATAATGACGAAGAGAAATCCAAGAAAAGAGGGCGCATAGGCAAAGTCTTTTCTGTTTTTCTTTATGCAATCATTTTTGTTTTCATCGG
>CAVGNL010000119.1:1768-6545 GCA_963630455.1 Prevotella sp. CAG:755 | reverse complement strand
CTTCAAAGTCAACAATGAAACGTTTTATTTCGGGAATACCTCGTATATCGTCATCCAAACCGGATCGATGGAAACCGTCAATACGAAGAATGATTACATAAATAAGAACAACCTTACCAATCAAATAAGCCAATTCAGCATGATTGGCATTGATAAAGTCAACGAAGAAGACATCAAAGTCTTTGATGTTTTAGCTTTCAAAAATTCCAAAAACGAAACGATTGTCCATAGGCTCATTAACATCAATGTCATGGACAATGTTTCTTATTACACCTTCAGAGGCGATGCCAATAGCGTAACCGACGTTTCGGAAACGGCCGTTACCTTTGATAAGATATTGGGCAAATACAATGGATTTCAGAATTATGGGCTAGGTGTTACCACGACATATTTCAAAAGCAGCGCAGGCATAGTCGCCCTTGCCTCAGCGACAATTTTCTTATTTGCTTTCGATAGGTCGGAAGATTTGATTGAGAAAGAATACAAAAAGAGATTCCTATATATCGCTAAGGAATACGATGAGGAAACTAAATAGTTATGGATTTTAAAAAAGTCTTAGCAATTTGTTTGCCTTTTGTTGCTTCCTTATCAATTCTAGGCGTCGGCTTTTCTAGCTGGGTGTTTGGTCATAATGAGGTTGAAGGCAAAAATAACGGGGTCTCCATTCACGTTACATCAGACATTCAAAAAGGAGACATATCAATCGAAAGCTCTCCATCGATGGTCGTTTTTTCGGAAGGTTTTGGAAGAAAAGACGATTTAACAGATGGAATCGACTTTTTCACGAAAGATGATGGAGAATCCTCTTACGAAGAGAATGATAAGGTCATTCTGAAATATACCTCAAAGGATAAAAATGATTCGCTAGGAGGCAATCTTTATCGACTCTATGTGACGGTTGCTGACGACACTTTTTCTAATTTCGTGTCTTTAACGAGCAAATATTCAAATGCCACGGAAGAAAATGGCGGTTATGATTTTAGCAAAGATTTGGTAGCTTATCCTTCTGATGAAACTAATCCATACGGCTATTTCTTGTATACTTTGAAACTGAATAACGTTTTTCAGTATGTTGCTTCGGATAAAAAGCCTTTGACCAGTGAAAGCTACGTTAGTTTGTGCTCAGCAATCGCGAATGCATCGATCACGATTAAATTCGTTGTCATTTGAGGGAAAAAGAATGAGAAAGACACTTAGAAAAATTGCATTCTTGCTTTGCGTTGGCTTATTAGGCGCGACCTCTTTTGGCATGTCCTATTTTTATTTCGAAAATGCCAGAAGCGAAACGAAATCAATCGATAACGGAAATTTCAAAATCGATGACATCGAAGAGAATTACCGCTTCGGCCAGACAACGGATGATACGGAATACACGATTTATTTCTTCCCTAGCGCCGCATATCTTTATTTATATGGCGAATATCTTGAAAACGATGATGTCTCAATCAAACCTGAAGAGCAATTCGGCTATAAAGAGGTTCAATTCAATGAAACCGGAAACGTTCTTTTGGATGATAATGGCAACACGGTTTATGAGCTTAGCGAAAATAAAGGGAAATATGTTGGCACGAAAATCGATGGCTCATCTACCTCATATGAGGAGATTACCTATGACGGCGCTTATCGAAAGTTCATCGGCGAGTACTTTAGCTGCAGCAATTTTGAGGCTGATGGAGGCTATGCCTATAATGGCGATGGAGCCTATATGCAATCGCAAAATGCCCTCACGACGACGAAAAAACGCACATGGGGAGTTCCTAATGAGGATTTTACGATTTTCCCTTCCAATAATGACAGAATAGAACTTTATAATGGCCGTAATCAGTATTCATCTGATCGCTTGGGGTGTTGGGATGATTGCTATTATTATGGGCAAACGATTGCTGATTCAAATGACGATAACGCCCCCACGGGTTTAATCGAGGGCGATTATCCATCTTTAGACACCCTTGATAAAACAAACACAGGAAGATTCCTGCCGATTAAAATAACCATTAAAAATTCATTGAGCGCCAATATCATGGAGAAAGCGGTTGGGAATATCTTTACCTCCATGGGCAATAGCAAAGATTATCACGACTATTCTTTCACCCAGTGGACATATGTCAAAGATCCTGATAACTCTTCACGCGAGTATCCTTATAGCAAAAACAAAAACACGAACGCATACGGCGAAAATACGATAGGGGAGGCTTTTCAGCCAATTCCTCGTGACACGTATTTTGATATGTTTTCGGATCTTTCTTCTTATGCCGATAGCGACAACGTCATCCGGCTTTTCCCTTTATTCAGCGATGGCAAAAAACTAAGTGGTGGCGCAACATATTTAACAGGCGGTGGCGCAGCCGAAAGGCTTCAAATCTCTTATGAAAACGGGGATGCCGCTTATAAATACCCTCTTTTCAATAGCGATACCTACAATAACGCAAGCGCAGATTCGGAGGATAAGTTCACTTATACGAAAGATGGAACTGTAAACGAAACTTGTTTGGAGAATAGATACATCAGACTCTTTAGCTATAATAACCTCAAAATCACTTCCTCAACGGGGATTTCTTCTTTGACTTTCTCAGCTTGTAATCTTAGCGGATATTATTATCCAACTGAAGGGAATTGGCAAGAGGTATGGAGAGACCTATATACTGTCAGCGACATTCAATCTTCATTAATAAATAAGTATGGCGAAGGATTGTATACTTTCTATGTTTTCATCGCAAATTATAGTTACAGGCAGGACAGCGGTAGCTGGACGGAATATAAAGAATCTGGCTCAAAATTCGAAAATGATTTCGATAATTTTTGCGATAACGTCATCTCTCAAGCCTCTGAAGGCGGGGAAATGACTTCTTTGAATAAGAAACATTTGATAAAAATCGGCATAGAATCTCCATCTATGGGCTCATATAAATGCAGCCCAACCGTTGTCGCCTTTGAAAAAATCGATGAGCCTAAGGTAATCAATGATTTTCCTACGGAGAATCTCGATTCTTCGAGGGTTAGCGCTTATATTTCCAAAAAATACGAATTGGCTGATGGCTTCTCAAGGAATTCCAACTCTTTATACGAAGGAGAGAAAACTGACGAAAGCTATTCTGTTATTGGGAGTGATATAAGCTCAGATAATCCCTACACTTACATTGCAAGGAACGTCGATTTCATGAACGATGACTCCTCGTATTTCTTCCTCTCTTTCTCTGATACTTATTCGACTTCGCCTAAATTTAGCCTTCAAACGAAATATGAATATTTAATTTCTTCTCCAACCATTGATTCCGAAGGAACATATGTAGCGGATCCGGATAACGTTTTCAGTAGGGCTTCGGAATTTGTTTCTCTTGAAACGATTTCCGGGAGCGACGGAAATGAATATGAAGTCTTTAAGTTTAAAGAAGGCTACATAGGTATTTATGATATTTTGATCCAATATAACGAAGACGAATCAGCCTATGACGTTTATATGTTCCGTCATAGCAATCTGTTCTGTTACCTATTTGACGGGAAATTAGACGATTACGAAGAGGGGAAATTCGTTAACCATAATTTCGATTCTTCTTATGAAATAACAACCAGCAACGGAAATACGGTTAAGCTTTTGTTTGAAAAGAAATATTTTTTGGGCCAATCCTTAAGCTCAAACGACCTTTCAACAACAGCTAATAAAGGAAATAGCTTCGAAACATGCTTTAGGAATGCCATAAAAACAAAAGAAGGCTCTTCTTATGAAGATTCTCTTCTTCTTTCCTATGTTGTCAAAGATAGGATTACGGATGCTGTCGTGGCGAAATATACCCTAAAAGATGGAACATATGAATTGGAGTGCAACCAAAAAATCTATAAAAACTATATTTTCTATATCGAAAAGATTGCTTAGGCGTAAATGTTTTTATCTTCTAACGTTTTGATTAATTCTTCATACGGCAAAGGCTTGGAGTAGTAGTAGCCTTGAATTCTTTCGCAACCTGCTTGGGTAAGGAAATCAACATGCTCTTTTGTTTCCACGCCTTCCGTAAGAGTGCGTATATGAAGGTCTCTAGCCATATTAAGGACATTGGAGATGATTGTTTTCGAGCGCTCGTTGAATGTCCTCATAAAGGACATATCAATCTTTATTTCATCAAAAACAAAGTCTTTTAGAATGCTTAGGGAAGAATATCCGGAGCCAAAATCATCAATCCAGACCTCATACCCCGAGCTTCTAAACTGATTGACTGCCTTTTGAATGACTTTAGGTTCATACATGGCTACGGATTCAGTTATTTCGATGCTAATGAGCTTTCTGTCGATCTTATATTTTTCGACGCATTTTTCGATTTCTTCAAACGGCTTGCAACTAAGGAAATCTTTTCGAGACAAATTGAAGGAAATTGGGACTACCTTATGCCCTAAATCAATTTCTTGGCGAAGTCTCTTGCAGATTTGATTGAGCATGCAGATATCCAATTTATAAATCAGGTTTGTCTCTTCCAACGCGGAAATAAAATCAGCAGGGGATAAGAAGCCGTATTTAGGGTCGTCCCAGCGGGCCAAAGCTTCCATGGCGACAAGAGATGGGTTCTTTGTTGAGACCACTGGCTGATAATAAACTTTTATCCAATTGTTCTTGATTGCTATATCAATATTATCGATGATGTGTTTCTTTTTTTCTGTTTTCTCTTTGAGAGCTTCATCGTATTTCCTAAAAGAAAGCAAGGTGTCATGTTTTGCCTCTTGGCAAGCAAGTTGGGCGTAATCAACGCATATTGCCGGCTCCTCTTTCTTTTCCAATTTGTATATTCCA
>CAVGNL010000119.1:1100-1751 GCA_963630455.1 Prevotella sp. CAG:755 | reverse complement strand
GCTTCATTGATTACTGAGATGATTTTCTTTTTGCTTTCGTCTTCATTCGAATCGCAAAGATCAAAGATGACAAAATGGTCATCACCAAATCGGGAAATTAAACAATTTGAGTATCTTTTACGGAGGATTTCGGCAAAATTTTTCAATACTCTGTCTCCCTCCGCTATGCCACATTGCATATTGAAAAGCTTGAATTTGCAAAGATCATAAAAAATAATCGATCCAGATATGTCCTCATTTCCCTCAATGGCTCTATTTTGTATCTCTTTCATCTTGGCGAGGAAATGAGGCATCGTCAATAAACCCGTCAAACGATCGTAATTGAGGCTTTCAAGATTCGTGATATCGCGGACGAAGATCATTACGTCTTTCGCATAGGAGCAAATTGAAGTGCTGTTTAGCATGATGACGGTTTCTAGGCGTTTTTCTTTGCCATTGACAATGAAACTCGAGGCCAAGGAAAACGTGTCGTTGTTTTTCATCAGAATCTCTCTTAAGTTTTTGATGTTGAGAATTTCTTTGAATGAATCCTTGCTTTCTGGGGAGAGGAACCTATCAGCGGCTATATCGATTAAGGAATTGAAGTCTTTGGCCTCATTAAAGGCAGGGAGAAATTCTTCGTTGGTTTTGAAAAGGGTGACTTCCCCTGTC
>CAVGNL010000119.1:0-1090 GCA_963630455.1 Prevotella sp. CAG:755 | reverse complement strand
GTTTTTCTGAAACGCTCGTAATATTTAAGCAATTCCGGTTTAGCTATGTAATTCTTTTCTTCGGAATTTATTTTCTCGATGATTCCCAATATTTCGATTGGATTGTTATCGTTATCAGCTCTATTTGCGACTAAAGAAAGATGGAAATCTTGGTTGTTGTTTTCTTTTTTGGAGAAAATCGCTGATGCGAAGTTAGTCTTGCTATCGATTGATTCAAAAGCCTTCCTTATTTCCTCGGCATAATCTTTATCGGCTATATCTTCGATGAAAGATTCCGGAGAAGATTGATATACATAATCCCTTATGGAATATTTTTCCATCGTTCTTTCAGGAACGATGATGAGTTTCAAACGGGGATAATACCAAAAAGTACCAGGAAATGATGAGGAAAGTCCTTTTTCATAGGCGAATCTATATTTGGTCTGATTTTTTAAAATGAAGGGTTTTAATAAAATCCCAACGCGTTTGATTATCTCTTTTTCTTCTATTGACCAAACTCTTTCCCCATCGCTTGTTTTAGGCTGAAAGCTAATAAAGCCGATGCAGTTGCCATTTTCGAGATATCCATAAGCAAGATTGCCTTTTGCGGTTGCTCTTCTGGCAGATGACATATTGCCATCGAAGGTCCCGATTCCGTTGTCGGAGAATATTTCCACTAACCTATGCGCCTCATCTTCCTTAAGGACGATAAGATTGAAATTCATCGTTTGAAAGGCGGAACCGCTAGAGACATAAGGATACATGAAATGGTTTTTGCAACCCGTGCATTCGGAGACGTATATTGTTTCGAGATTGAGCTCTTTTACCAATTGATCAAGGAAGAAAATGACTGTTGATTGTTCTATTGTTTCTGAGGAAATAATCTCCTTAGCGAAATCATTAAGGATGGCATCAATTCTTTTTTCCATGATCTTTTTTCCTAAATCCATTTACATTATACATATTTCTTTCTTTGTTTGCCGAATGAATTTCAGTTGGAAGGCGAAAAGAAAAGGACTGCGTCGCAGCCCCTTTTCTAGTTATGAGTTTTAGAAGAGAACGGATTCGCTCTTTTCTTTGATTTCCTTGCTGGCAATGAAAGGGATACGCG
>CAVGNL010000118.1:0-3558 GCA_963630455.1 Prevotella sp. CAG:755 | reverse complement strand
GAGCCATTATTTCTTTTCCACCATCTCGTATCCTTCGATGATGTCTCCTTCTTTAAGATCGTTGAAATTCTCGATCGTGAATCCGCACTCATATCCTTCTTTGACTTCTTTTACGTCGTCTTTGAACCGTTTTAGCGAGCCGAGTTTTCCTTCATATGTTACAACGCCAGCTCTTAATAAACGCACCTTTTCGCCTGATTTTATCAAGCCGCTTGTTACATAAGCGCCAGCAACCGTCCCGACATGCGTTATTTTGTATATATGCCTGATTTCAGCTTGGCCGGTAACATTTTCCACTTTTTCGAATCTATACATGCCTTTCATGAGGTTTGTCATCTCATCGATTAATTCATAAATGATTCTATGAGGTCTAATCTCGATATGAGCCTCAGCTGCTTTTTGAGAAATCCTGGCATCCGGGCGAATGTTAAAAGCGTAAATCAAAGCATTCGACGCTTGAGCCAAAAGAATGTCGCTATCATTGATGGCTCCAGCTTGAGCGGCAACGATTTTTATTTTGATTTGATCGTTGCTAAGCTTTTCAAGTGAGGCTTTTAAAGCTTCAGCCGATCCATCGGTATCAGCTTTAATGATTACGTTGATGTTTTGAATGTTTCCGGCATTTACAAGATTATTTAAATCCTCTAAGGACATGGCTGAGGTTCCAGCTTGAGCTTTTTCTTTATTTGCCAACGCTCTTTTTAAAGCGATTTCTTTTGCTTCTTTCTCAGTAGGGAAAGCCATGAAGCGATCGCCAGCGCTAGGAACGGCGCTTAAGCCAGTTACGGAAACAGGTGTCGATGGTCCGGCGCTCTTTAAAACGGCGCCAAATTCGTTGCTCATGCGACGAATTTTTCCATATATATCGCCAACAACGACGTAATCAGAACTCTTTAAAGTTCCGTTTTGAACGAGAAGGGTCGCTTTTGGACCCTCGCCTTTATCGAGATTGGCCTCAAGAACGGTGCCGATTGCAAAACGATTCGGGTTTGCCTTAAGTTCCATCATTTCGGCCTTAAGAAGAATCGCCTCAAGCAAATCGTTGAGACCGGCTCCGGTTTTTGCGGAGCACTCGACCATCAAAACGTCACCGCCATATTCCTCACCGTAAATGTCATGTTGCATGAGCTCTTCTTTTACGCGGCGAGGATTTGCACCAGGCTTGTCCATTTTGTTTATTGCCACGATAATTTGGCAATTGGCCGCTTTTGCGTGGTTGATGGCTTCGATTGTCTGCGGCATTACGCCATCATCTGCGGCAACAACCAAAACAACGATGTCCGTAACGTCTGCCCCTCTTGCGCGCATCGCCGTGAATGCGGCGTGCCCTGGAGTGTCGATAATGGTGATTTTCTTGCCATGAACTTCCTTTTGATAGGCGCCAATGGCTTGAGAAATTCCACCAGCTTCACCTCCTGCTACATTGGAGTGCCTTATGGCATCGATGATGGATGTTTTGCCATGGTCGACGTGCCCCATGACTGTAACGATTGGAGCTCTTTCTTTTAAATCGGCAGGATCATCTTCAATCTCCAATTCTTCAAAATGCTCAGCATCAACGATTTTCTCTTTTTTGAAATCGTAATTGAATTCTAAGCATATCATGCCTATCGTTTCGTCATCGAGCATTTGGTTTATCGTAACCATCTTGCCGTTCATGAAAAGAAATTTAATAATGGCGTTTACTGGGATGTTGATTGCTTTAGAAAGTTCGGAAACCGAAAGAGGCTTTGAATAAACAAAGACTCCTCCGTTGACTTTTGCGTATTCTTCTTTTTTCTTTTGAAATGGACGAGATTCAAAATTGGCCTGACGCGAATGGCCATTATTGTCTTTTTTGGAGACGAATTGATTATTTTTCTTCATGTTTTGCTCCTTTCAAAGATTTACTTACGTATGATAATGCCGCTTTTTTATCGATGATGCCGATAAAGTTTATTTCATCATGTCCTAGAGCAAGACCGAGTTCTGCTGAAGAGAAACTTATGTCTTGGGGAAGATGGCGTGAGGCAATCTTTTTGGCGATGGCCTTGCTTTGGTTGGAAGAAAGGTCATTTGCCATAACAACGAATTTTACTTTATCGAGGTGAGAAAGGAAATCTTCACCTATTATGGCTCTTTTCGAGACATATAAGAGCCCCAGAAAGCCTAAACGCGGATCCTTTTCCATTTCTCTCCTCCTTAATTGTTGGTATTACAAGTTCGACAAATTATTTATTGTCGTCGTAGTATTCATCGAAATCGTCATAGTCAATGGAGTCATCATCATTTTGCATGGCTTCATTTTCTTCTTGCTCGATTTCGGCTAATTCCTCATCGGAATAAATCGGCATCGCCTCTGTCGACGGAACCTCGTTTGGAGCGACGTGAGCCACTTCCGTATCGGAGATGTTATGAGGGCGTTTGCTCTTGCCAAATTTGGCGCCTTTCTTTGTGTCTTTCTTTTCGTTAGACGTATTAAGTTCCTTTTCAAGCTCATCAAGCGTCTTAGTCGTCTTGACTTCTGTTGTTTCAATGACTTTTGCTGGCTTTTCCTCGACTACTGGAGTTTCTTCTTTCTTCTCTTCGCTTATTGGGGCAGAAGGAGTTTCGGAAGCTTTTTGCTCACCGAAGGAAGGAACTGAAGTTTCTTCAATCTCAACATCATCTTCATCCATCTCCGGAAGAACTGGCTGGGCTTCTGGCAATGGCTCATTAGCTTTCGAAACGAATTCTTCAGCTGAGCGTTTGGCATATTCTTCTCTGCTCTTTGCCTTCTTTAATTCTTTGGCTGTATTTTCGATTTCTTCGAATGGAGTGTATTCTATGCCTTCCTCTTCAGCTTCGCTCTTACGATAAACACGGATATTCCATCCTGTTAAACGATTAGCTAAAGAAGCGTTCCATCCACGTTTTCCGAAAGCAACAGCATATTGGTCATCATCGACAACAACGGCAGCCGTAGGGCGTGGGGATGAATTTTCATCGATTATTTTCACACCAAGGACATTTGCTGGGCGCATCGCTTCAGCAAGATATAAAGGAATGTAGTCGCTATAAGGGATGATATCGATTTTTTCTTTGAATTTGGAATTTCCCAATTGGCCGACCACTTTTTGAATGCGGCTTCCGCCTTGTCCGATGCAAGCTCCGATAGGATCGACGTCTTCATTTGTCGAGCTGACCGCGACCTTGCTTCTTATGCCGGCTTTACGGGCTATTCCTTTAATGACAACCGTGCCATCGTATATTTCGTGAATTTCCTCCTCGAAAAGTCTCTTCAAGAAGCCTTCTGAAGAACGTGTTGCTTTGATTTGAGCGCCTTTTTTGGTATTTAAGCCATTGTCTTTTGGCTGCTTGACCTCTTCGATATAGACTTTAATTATGTCGCCAAGTTTGAAATCTTCATCACCAATAAGGTCTTCTTTATATAATTCGGTCGTTCCTTTTCCGATATTAACGGTCACGGAGGAGCCAGAAACCGCCTCGACGGTCCCTGTAACCAATTCACCGATATGATCTTTATAGATTTCATAAAGAACCTCGTGGCCCGCTTCGGCGATTTTTTGCGTTAAAACA
>CAVGNL010000117.1:10003-12859 GCA_963630455.1 Prevotella sp. CAG:755 | reverse complement strand
CTTGCATCTTGTCAAACAAGTGCCTTATTAGCCACTTCAAAGAAAATCATCGTCTCGGATCAAAATAATCAAGATTTGTATAAGAAAAACATAACCGGCAAGGCTTTATGTATTCCCGAAACAATCGGTTCAACAACCGGCGGCATGGTTATTCAAACAATAGCCGTACGTAATTTAGCCCCTAAGGCTTGGCTATTTGCCCATCACATAGATCCTCTTGCGGCCTCTGGCATAATTCTTTCCAATGTTTGGAATAACGCCAACCTAATTGCTATAGATGAACTTGGGGATGATTTCCTTGAAGCCGTGAAAACGGGTGACAAAATTGAAATCAAGGAAGATGGCACTGTTACCATTCTCTAAAATCTCATTTAGAAACACTTCGGCATATCATTCGTTTTCGCTTATGTTTTTCCTTTAGACAATTGGGGCTTTGAAGCTTTAAAAACGAAGCTCTATAAGATGAATATGAGAAACTGTTTATTTTGGATTTTAAGCATATTCAGTTTTGGAAAATCCAATTTCCTACGCTAAACTACCCTTCTTTTTAAAACTTCCATTAATTGCTTGTTCATAATATGTTTTTTCTTTTGCACAAGAAAACAAAAAATTTATAACAAAATAAAATTGATGCTGCAGTTTTGAAGCGTAATGATTTTATGTTGAATAAACAATTAAAGAACAGCAAAACAAATTAATTGGTTTTTTCTTTAAAAAATCCTGATTTAACAGGCTTGTTAGAGTTTTAAGAAATCGAGTATCGCCATTGCGGCAGATGATGAGGATGAATCAGAAGAGGAAGAGTTCTTTGTGTTTATCAACATTATCAAGATGGCCAAGAATAAGAAGATGATAGCAAATCCAAATGTAAGCCAAGAAACAACTTTTTCTGAGCCTCTCTCCTTGGTTTTTGCGAAAACGTTCAATCCGCCGCCAGTAATAGCGCCAGAGGCACCTTCCGATTTACCTCCTTGAAGAAGGCTAAGGACGATAACGATCAGGGAAATAATGATAAATACGATGTCGTACCACTGCATAATTTTAATTAACCTAAATAAGCATTCGAAAATGAACGCCATATAACTTTAGTATAGAAAACGCTTTTTAGCAATGAAAGATTAACTTTATACGCAATCATTTTGCCTAAAATTCATATCATAGATATGAGAAAAGCCATTAGAGCTTGTTGGTTAGAACACCAAAACGATTCTCTACTTATCGAATGTTAACAATTCATTCAACGAGAAAATTCTCTTTCCGCTAAAATTCTTATATTCATCTCTTCTATCTATGAGTATCCCATCAATGCCAGCATTTTTTGCGCACTCGGGATCCTGAAGAGAATCGCCAATATATAAGCAAACATCCTTCTTTGGATTCCCTGATAATTCTCTCGCCTTATCCAAAGGATCGGAATTCGGTTTAGGTAAGGAAACCGTATCTCCACCAACGTAGAAATCAAAATATGATGCAAGGTGATGTATATCCATAACACGATTGATATAGGCCGTGTGGTTGCCAGAAACGATGGCTATCTTTTTCCCTCTTTCTTTCAAAGATTTTAAAACGGCTTCGGATTCTGGAAAAATCTGGATCTTAGCAATCTCTTCATCTTTATGCATCTCAAAATTCATCACGTTATAGATATCAAGCATCATCTTTTGATCTTTGATGCCGAATTTATCGCACATCTGAATGAAAGCCATGTGCGTCAATTCTCTTACGCCATCCTCATCTAAGGAAATACCAGCCAAACTAAAAGCCTTTTGAAAAGGGGCGACCAACGAAGGCAAGGAAAATACCAAAGTACCATCAAAGTCAAAATAATAATAATCGTATTCTTTCATCTAACTAATTCTCCTTTTAACTCAAAGATGATATCGCGCAGTTCTGCTGCTCTTTCGAAATCATAGACTTTCGCAGCTTCGCGCATCTCCTTTTCAAGCTTTTTAATTTGTAACTCGCTATCTTTCTTGGACAGATGTTTCTTGATGCTCTTGGAAAGTTTTTCATCCTCTGACTCACTGTTGGATAATGGGGGGCGTATATCTTTAACGATTGTTTTTGGAATTATTCCATGCTTTGCATTGTAAGATTCTTGAATCTTTCTTCTTCTATTGGTTTCATTGATGCAGCCCTTCATCGAATCTGTTAGACAATCTGCATACATGATAACCTTCCCGTTTGCGTTTCTAGCTGCGCGCCCAGTTATTTGGATGAGTGATGTTTTCGAGCGCAAGAATCCCTCTTTGTCAGCGTCTAAAATACATATTAACGATACTTCTGGTATGTCCAACCCTTCCCTAAGAAGATTTATTCCGACAAGGACATCATATTTCCCTTTGCGGAGTTGATAAATTATTTCTGTTCTTTCTAAGGTTTTAGTTTCATTTTGAAGATATGTTACTTTGATGCCTTCACCTTTTAAATAAGCAGTGAGGTCCTCGGCCATTTTGATTGTAAGGGTTACAATCATCACTCTTTCGTTTTTCTCAATGCGTTCCTTTATTTCTTCTAACATATCATCGATTTGGCCAAGAGGTTTTCGTACTTCGATGGTTGGATCAAGCAATCCTGTCGGACGAATTATTTGTTCTATGACTTCATGATTTGTCGCGAGTAATTCATATTCGCCAGGCGTGGCTGATGTGCAAATAATGTTACTTGGCATCAATTCCTCAAACTCACCGAAATTAAGAGGCCTATTATCTAAAGCGCTCGGCAAGCGAAAGCCATATTCAACTAAAGTTTCCTTTCTTGAACGATCACCAAAATACATCCCTCTTATCTGCGGAAAGGTAACATGTGATTCATCCACAAGCAAAAGATAATCTTCAGGGAAGTAATCCATTAAGC
>CAVGNL010000117.1:0-9993 GCA_963630455.1 Prevotella sp. CAG:755 | reverse complement strand
TTCTTGCATCGATTCGATATCTTGCCTCGTTCGCATCTCAAGACGCTCAGCTTCAAGAAGTTTGCCTTCTTTCCTAAAATAAGCGAGTCGTTCATCCAGTTCTTTGTTTATGCTCTCGCAAGCTTTGTTTATTCTTGCCCTTGTCGAAGCGTGATCGTAAGCTGGGTATATAGGATAAGTTAAATAAGAACGATGGAATTCACCGGTTAATTTGTTTATCTCTGATATCCTTTCAACATCGTCTCCAAAGCAATCAATGCGGATAAAATAATCGCTTGGCGTCATTGGACAAATATCGATAACATCCCCATGCACTCTGAAATTGCCAGGATTTAAATCAAAGTTGTTCCTTGTGTATTGAGAATCAACCAAACGCTCGAAAAATTTCTTTCTGTCTAAGGTTTCGCCTTCACGAACCTCAAAAACAAGCCCGCTATATTCTTCAGGGTCGCTTAGTCCGTATATTGCGGCTACCGAAGCAACGACAATCGTATCTCGCCTTTCAAGTATTGAATTGACGGCGCTTGTTCTAAGTTGCTCAATTTCATCGTTCATCATCGCATCTTTGGCAATATAAGTATCAGTTTTTGGAACATAAGCCTCAGGTTGATAAAAATCGAAATTTGAAACGAAATACTCTACTCGGTTCTCAGGAAACAATTCTTTGAATTCACCATATAGCTGAGACGCGAGAGTCTTATTATGCACCAAAACAAGCGTTGGTCTATTTAATGCCGCGACAATATTGGCATCCGTGAATGTTTTACCAGTACCAGTTGCTCCTTTGATGACTTGAAAACGCTTGCCTTCTTTTATCCCTTTAAGGGCTTCTTCAATAGCCTTTGGTTGATCACCAGTGGGCTTGTAATTAGAAACCAGTTTGAAAGGATGTGAGGCGTCAGACATCTTTTTCCCCTTTATCGCTCTTGGGCTTAGGTAATGGTAGGAAACCTTCTCCATTAATCGATTTAGCCTTTGTGAAGGATACGAAAGCCATTGGATCGAGTTCGGCTATTTTGTTCTCAAGTTCCATTTGCTCGGATTTGTAGATAACAATACGTAAAAGCTTTCTTGTCTCGCCAGTATATCCACCTATGGCGTTAATAACGGTTACGGAGTGATCCAACTCATCGAAAACGAATTTTGATATTTCTTCGTATTTTTCCGAAATAACATCGACGATCACAAACCTATCAGCGTTGATATATACAAACTGGATGGCAATCGAACAAACTAAAGCCGATAGAATCCCTCCTAGACAATAAATTCCAATACCTGGCTGACTGAGTCTACAGAAAGTTGCAATCATAATCAAAATTGCATCAATCAAGAAAGAAGACACATCTTCTTTGATGGAGGTAAATTTTGCTAGAATACTTGAAATAATTGCAAATCCTCCAGTCGAGGCATGGCCTAAGAAAGCCAAGGCCACAGCAACTCCATCGAGAACTCCGCCGCATAAAGCGCAAATGATTAAATTGCTGATATCTGAGTTTTTTAACTCATATGTTGCTAAAGATGCTCCTGAAGCGAGATCAGGATATAGAGCGCCTAATCCTAGATGCGTTCCAACATCCAAGCGATAAAACAAAGCATAGAAGGCAGGATAGGCAATCATGGCAATAGCCGTTTTTATGGAAAACTTTTTCCCAAGCAAGAAAAGCCCCAAGAACCATAAAGCAACTTGCACAACGGCCACAACAATGTCGCGGATTCCAAAACCTAATAACGGCTCAACAAAAAAATCAATGATAACGCCAACGGAAGCAACTCCTCCGGAGACAACATCCCATTTATTAAGAAAGACAGCATCCCCAAAAGCAAAAAGAACGCAGCCAAAAAGAACTAATAAAACGTCTTCGATCTTTTTGAAGCGATTTGATTTAATGACTTTCTTAATGTTTGCTACCATATTTAGCCCTTTCTTCCTTCACGGGAAAGCATTTCTAAATAAGCATATAGGAAATTGTCTATATCTCCATCCATGACACCTGAAACATCGGCGGTTTGATAATCGGTACGATGATCTTTAACCATTGTATAAGGGCAAAAAACATATGAACGAATTTGTGAACCCCACTCGATGTTTTTCTGTTCTCCGACGATAGATTTCATCTTTGCGTCTCTTTCTTCTAACTTGCGTTGCATCAGCTTATCAGCAAGCATTTCCATACAAGTTTGTTTATTGAAAAGCTGTGAGCGCTCGATTTCGCAAGAAACGACAATTCCAGTTGGGATATGGGTTATTCTTACGGCAGAAGAAACCTTATTGACGTTTTGGCCGCCAGCGCCTCCAGATCTGAATGTGTCAACTCTTAGATCCTTTGGATCGATAACTACGTCAGCGACCTTACCAAATTCAGGAACGACGTTAACGGATGCGAACGAAGTATGTCTTCTGGCGTTGGCATCGAATGGCGATATTCTCACAAGACGATGAACACCTTTTTCTCCTTTTAAAAGACCATAAGCGTTTTTGCCAGATATTTTGACCATTGCGCTTTTCAGCCCAGCCTCTTCTCCGGATTCATAGGAATATACTTGCCATTTGTAATGGTGCTTTTCCGCCCATCTTCCATACATTCTAAAAAGCATGTCAGCCCAATCCTGAGCTTCCGTTCCTCCAGCGCCTGGATGAACTTCAAGAGTGGCATTCAAATTATCGTATTCCCCAGTGAAAAGAAGTTCGTTTCTTAGCTCATGAATCTTTTTCTTTAATTCTATTTCCGTCTCTTCGATAAGTTCTCTCATCTCATCAGAATTAGCGTCTTGATCATTCAAAAGCGAAATAACCCCATCAAAATCCACTTGGATTTGATTAAAAGTATCATATTTGTATTTTGCTTCGTTAAGCTTGTTTACAATTTCTAAAGCCGATTTTTGATCGTTCCAAAAATCTTCTTTATTTTGTGCTTCACTTAAAGAAGCGATTTCGTCTTTAAGCTTGTCGAGGTCAAAGAGAACCACCGAGCTGCGAGACGAGTTTGCCAATTTCTTGGCTTTCTTGTTTTAATTCGACTAGCTCTTTCATATATTCCTTTCTTTATTTATCAGTTTTATTTTTACTTGCTTCGAGAGCGGCTACCGCTTCATTGTAATCATTAATAACCTTGGCGTAAGCATCATCTCCTATTATTTGACGATTCGCACGACGAAGGTTTCCTTCAGCGAGTCTTACTCTTTCCTCTAAACTCATGTCCGGAGTTGGTTGAGGAAGAGGGTCGGCCTTTGTGAGAATTGGAGCTTTTTCCTCTTCTTTAGCCGAAGCAGAATCTGTATCGGCTATGTTAGTGGCGGTCTTATCGGCTGGTTTAGCAACAACCACCTTCTCAGGTTTTATTGCACCGATAGCTTGTCCGCCATTATTTTCTTTATTATCGATAACGTCTTTTTGCTCAGGTTGAGGCTCCCTCTTAGCTAAACGAACATTTAAAAGGTTGAAAGTTGTGTCAACTGCTGCCTTTTCATTCATTTCAGCGAATAAATCATAACCTTCGTTAACATAATCCTGTAAAGGGTTTTTCTGAGCATAGCTTCTAAGATTGATGCCATCACGTAAATGTGACATCGTATCAATGTGACCTTGCCAGTTGCGGTCTATAACTCTCAAAGAGATGTTGCGTTCAATCTTGTCGGCATCTTCAGCAGGCCACGTCTTACGTTTTTCAAGATATCGAGCATAAAGAATTTCTCCAAGATCTTCTCCGGCTTCGTCAATAGGCGCGCCATCGTATGAGGCTGCGTTTATTGTTCCCTCAGGCATGAATTGAGGTTCAACGATGCGTTTTAAAGCATCGCCATTGATAATATCTAAATTCGCGTTTTTATCGATGGCTTGCTTGCAAAGATATAAGCCTGTTGTTTTGAAGAAATCATGAATCAAATCAACAATATCTTGAGCCATGAGAATAGCATCACGTTTCTTATAGATAATATCTCTTTGCTTCGCCAAAACGTCATCGTAGTCTTTTAAATTCTTACGAATATCAAAGTTTTTGCCTTCAATTTGCTTTTGAGCGTTTGTAACAGCGCTTGTTAGCAATTTAGATTCAATCGGTTCGCCATCGGCGTTCTTCTGAAATTGCTCACGGAGATTGTCGGGAGCAAAACGTCGCAATAATTCATCATCGAAGGAAATGAAGAATCTTGTAAATCCAGGATCTCCTTGACGACCTGCACGGCCACGTAACTGATTATCAATACGGCGGGATTCATGACGTTCGGTACCGAAGACGCATAAGCCTCCAAGAGCGCGAACTTCATCGCTCAATTTAATATCAGTACCACGACCTGCCATGTTGGTGGCAAGGGTTACCGCGCCTTTTTCTCCGGCGTGAGAGATGATTTCAGCTTCGCGAGCTTGGTTTTTGGCATTCAAAACTTCATGAGGAATGCCTGCTTGGGTTAGAAGAGCAGAAATTTCTTCGTTTGATTCAACGGAAACCGTACCAATAAGAATAGGTTGACCTTTTTCGTGCTTTTCTTTCACCGCTTTAACCAAGGCATCAAGTTTTTCCTTATGAGTTCCGAAAATGTAGTCCGGAGCATCTATACGTTGAATTGGGCGGTTTGTTGGAATAACGATGACTTTCATATTATAGATAGTCTCGAATTCCTCTTCTTCGGTTTTAGCCGTACCAGTCATGCCCGAAAGCTTTTCGTACAAACGGAAGAAATTCTGATAAGTAATGGTAGCCATAACAACCGTTTCTTGTTTGATTTCAACGCCTTCTTTGGCTTGAATGGCTTGTTGAAGACCATCGTTATATTCTCTTCCTGGCATAATACGGCCGGTGAATTGATCGATTAATTGAATCGTATGCTCGGCGTCAACCATATATTCAACATCACGCGCCATGATGTAATTAGCTTTAAGCGCTTGATGGATTCTATGAACCAAGTCTTGGTATTCAGGATCATAAAGGTTTCTGATTGAGAACATTTTTTCGGCTTTGTTGTTGCCTTCATCAGTAAGTGAGCATGTTTTCTCTTTGATATCGATTGTGAAATCGACATCTTTCTTGAGCAATTTAACAAAACGATCGGCAACTTGGTATTGAGAGGCTGCCGTTCTTGACCCGCCAGAGATAATAAGAGGAGTTCTTGACTCATCGATTAAAACTGAGTCAGCTTCATCGACAACGCAGAAATATAGCCCGCGAAGAACGCGGCCTGATAAATCAGGGGACATGTTATCACGAAGATAATCAAATCCTAATTCAGAGTTGGTCGTATAAGTGATGTCACATGCATACGCTTCGCGTTTTTCAGCCGTTGATTTTGAGGCAAGGTTGACACCTACTGTCAATCCTAAGAAACGATAAATTTGTCCCATCCAATCAGCGTCACGTGCTGCAAGGTATTCGTTAACTGTGATAACATGAACCCCCTTGCCAGTTAAAGCGTTTAAATAAACGGCCATTGTTTCGGTTAAGGTCTTACCTTCGCCGGTCTTCATTTCGGCAATGTCACCGTTATTCAAAACCAACGAACCGATTATCTGTACTTGGAACGGCTTTTGATGGAGTACACGCCAACCAGCCTCGCGGGCAACCGCATATGCTTCATATTTGATGGATTCTAAGGATGCGCCATTCTTTAATTTTTCTTTGAACTCGGTAGTTTTTTGACGGAGTTCATCATCGGTAAGCTTACTCATAGCCTCATCGTAGGCCATGACCTGTTCAGACTCGCGATAATACTTGTTTAACTCTCTTTTTTCGAGATGGAATATTTTTTCAATTATATTAGCCACAACATTCTCCTAAAGATACGCTTGAGATTTTACCATTACCATTTATGGTAAGCAATGAAACCTTTCTCGCCCTTTTCTTTCATTTACATCTCGCGTTCTAGCCACGGAAAGAATCCGCACGTCTTTGGCGCCAGCTTTTTTTAATAAATCGCAACATGATTTTGCGGTTGCTCCCGTTGTTATTAAATCATCAACAAATAAAATTTTCTTTCCATCTAGATTAATGTTTTTTGCCATTGCTAGATGATTTCCTATCTCTTGTCTTTCTTTAAAATTCAAATCTGCCTGTTTGACGTTGTCCGTCTTAATAATGGCGTGAATATATCCTTTTCCGATGCCCCTAAAAATCTCTCCCACGTGATTAAAGCCTCGAATTTCATCCTTTTCTTTGAAACTAGGTGCTGGAACCAAGTAATAAGAATGGAAAAGAAGCGAAAAATATCTTTTTTGGTTGACGAGAAACAAATCGGCCATTTCTATATCAAAACACCCTTTTAGCCTATAGATCATCTCGCGGATTTTTTCATTGTAATAATAACAAGAGATTGCTTTAAATTCCCCAATCTTGAAATGCATTAAATTAGGTTCCATTTCTCGAAAGCACGTCTCGCATAAAATATTCTTTTCCTCAAAAAGAGATGATGGCCCAAAACTAGTGATGTCTTTGAAACAGCATTTACAAAAAGGTGTTGCAAAATTTAATTTCATCAATCGCCTTTCTTATAGATTCCGTTTCTCTGTTAGCAAGAAAAATCACATCTCCATTTGGAGCATCAATCTTTCTTCCGACTCTGCCCGCAATTTGAATTAAAGTTGCCGAATTATAAATCTCCTCTTCATCGGCATTTGTAACAATGACTTGTAAATTTTTGAATGTAACTCCTCGTTCAAGAACTGATGTAGTTACAAGATAAGAATATTTATTTTTCTTAAAATTCCCTATAATTTCCGCTCTATTTTCTCTTTTCGAATGCACATAATCACCGTTTTTCAAAAAAGGGTTTATCAATTTAAAAATATATTCACATTTATTGATAGTCGGTGCGAATACGAAAACGGGCTTTCCTTGTTTAATATATTTTTTAAGCTTGTATATGAGATAAAAAGGCATTAAAAGAGATGGGAGAATCTTTAACGTTGGCACGGGTATCTCTTTTTTATGAAACCTTGTTCGAAGTTCAACGATCATATGGCCCTCTCCTTTGAATTCCTTAATTACTTTATCTGATGGCGTGGCACTCATTAAAACCGCATGACCTCTTAATGATTTTTTATACATAGAAATCAGTACATCGTTATCCTTAAATGGAAAGGCATCTATTTCATCCATCACAAGCAAATCGAAATAATTTTGATAACGAAATAATTGATGCGTTGTAAGAATGATAATATCGCCTTTTAAAGCTGATGTATGTTGACCATAAACAGCGACGATTTTATTTTTTGGAAAAGATTCTTTTAAACGCCAGAAAAGTTCAATCACAACATCTCTTCTCGGAAGAGCGAAGCCGACTGTTAAGCCATTAAAGATCGCATAGGAAATAACAGCATAGGAAATCTCTGTCTTCCCTGCCCCGCATACGGCATAAACCAATGTATCAATCCCCTTCTTATAATTCTGAACAATTTGCTCGCTTAATTTTCCTTGTTCTTCAGAAAGAGAGTAATGCAAATTAAGGGGAGCTTCTTTTGGCAATGGTTTTTCATACGTCACTTCATTGCCACGGAAACTGATGCATCTTCGGCAATAAGGCTTACCTTTTAAGTAACCTATATATCTTTCATCTTTGTTTCCGCATCTTACGCATTCAAAAGGCACCAAAAAACCTCCTTCACTTATATAAAGGAGGTCTAAAGAGAAAACGGACAATTTATTTTCCGGTTGTTCTAGCTAAATAATCTAAAGCTTTTTCTTCGTCGATTACTTCAATTCCTAATTCATTGGCCTTATCAAGTTTTGAACCAGCTCCAGGACCAGCAATAACCAAATTTGTCTTTTTGGAAACTGAGCCAGCACATTTAGCGCCTATGCCTTCGAGAATTTCAGTCATTTCTTGCCTTGAATAATGTGTTAGGGTTCCAGTTAAAACGATTGTCTTGCCATAAAAGAAGGAATTAACATCAATTGTGTCTGTTCCTAAATATTCAAAATTGACGCCATTTTGACGAAGTAACTCAATCTCTTGCTTATTTTTTTCGTTTTTAAAAAAGTCCGTGATGTTTTTCGCTGCTACAGGACCTACATCTGGAATTTTTAGAAGTTCTTCTTCGGTTGCTAACGATAAGGCATCTAGATTTTTGTATCTTTTTGAAAGAACCTTGGCCATTTTTTCGCCGACGTCTTTAATACCGACGCCAAATAACAATCTTTCTAAAGACTGTTTTTTAGAAGCTTCTATGGCATCAAGCAACGAATTCATTGACTTGTCGCTCCAACCATCAAGAGCCTTGATTTCCGAAGCGTGGTTGCTTAAATGATAGATATCGGGAATGTCCTTTATAAACCCTTCGGCAAAAAATTCTTCGACAACTGAAGCCCCCATTCCATCAATATCCATGGCGTTTCTAGATGCAAAATGAATTATCTTTTCAATTTTTCTAGATTCACATTCTGGATTCAGACAATAATGGAGATTTTTAACCCTGTTCAATTCATGACCGCATACTGGACAATTGCTTGGCATAATCCACGGAAGCTGACTTCCATCTCTCCTAGAAAGCACTGGACCAGTAACTTCAGGAATAACGTCGGCGGCTTTATGCAAGGTGACAACATCCCCTATCATCAGACCTTTTTCCTTAATGAAATCCTCATTATTCAGAGTTGCTCTTTGGACGGTCGATCCGGCAACGCGCACAGGCTCCAAAATGGCGTTAGGAGTAACCCTCCCCGTACGTCCGATAGTAATAACAATATCCAATAATTTTGTTGTTACCTCTTCTGGAGGGAATTTATAAGCAATCGCCCACTTCGGAACCTTGGCTGTATAACCAAGAGAATCATAATCATTAAGATTGTTGACCTTGAAAACAATTCCATCGATATCATAGCCAAGTGAGGCACGTTTTTGAGCCATTTCATTTACATAAGCGATTAATTCGTCAGCCCCATGCAAAATTCTTCTTTCCTTGTTTGTTCTGAAACCAAGTTCATCCAAATAATCCAAAGCTTCAGAATGAACATGAATATCAAGTTCTCTAGCATTAACCAGATAATACCAATAGGCATCAAGCTTTCTAGAGGCCGCTACTTTGGGATCGAGATTTCTAATCGAACCGGCTGCGGCATTGCGGCAATTTGCGAATTCCGTTTCTCCGGATAAACGACGTTGGAGATTCGTTGCTTCAAGCGAAGCTTTAGGCATATATACCTCGCCACGAACTTCAAACGGACGCAATTCTTTAACATGCATCGGAATAGAAGGGATTGTGATAACGTTTGCGCTTACATCTTCCCCCATTACCCCATCGCCTCTCGTGACGGCATATTGAAATTCACCTTTTTCATAAATCAAAGACATTCCTAATCCATCTATTTTTAATTCACCAACATATTCGACAACATCTTTGCCAAGTGAGTTTCGAATGCGTTTGTCCCAGTCTCTAATTTCATCTTCATTGAAGATATCAGCAAGAGAAAGCATAAGTCTTTTATGGGGGATTTTTTTAAATTCGGATTGAACTTCTCCGCCAACGCGTTGGGTTGGAGAGTTTTTCTTTTTCAAAGAAGGAAACTCTTCCTCAAGACTTTTTAACTCTTCCATCAATCTGTCGAATTCTTGGTCAGAGACGCTTGATTGATTTAAAACGTAATATTCGTAATTATATCTTTCAAGTAGGGAAGTTAATTCTTGAACACGTTTTTCTGCTTCAATGTAAGTCATGCGTCTCCTCCTAAAGATTTGCTTCTAAAAAGCATTGGATGCGTACCAAGCAACGTTTTTTTGCCCGCTGTTTCGAAATCGACAACGATAATATTTGCATCGAGAATCTTTATTACTACGCCATCGCCGAATTTTTCATGATGGCATTTTTCGCCAACTTTCCAATTGTTTATGCCGTTATTTTGAATTTTTGTTGGAGTGACGGGCTTCGAAGTCGCTTTCTTCTTTGGCTTATTATCAAAGAAATCATCATTGCTGCTATCCGGAAAATATCCATCATCACAACCGGATGTTTTTTTCTTCTTCCATGAATAATTGAGAGAATTTTCGGAAAAATAAATTCCTGTCTTATTT
>CAVGNL010000116.1:0-5311 GCA_963630455.1 Prevotella sp. CAG:755 | reverse complement strand
AAAGCCAGAGACTCTGCTTCTTTTTTTGAATAATGGTTGAACTTAAGACCAAGTTTGACGTTGTCTAGAACGCTTTTTTGTTGCAAGAGATTAAAAGATTGGAATATCATGCCAATCTTCTTTCGTTTTTCCCTTTTGATGGGATTAGAAGAGTCACAAAGTAACTCCCCATCATAATAAATTTCTCCTTTGTCAAATTTTTCTAAGGAGTTAATACATCTAACAAGAGTTGATTTTCCTGCACCTGATAATCCGAGAATTCCATAAATGTCACCTTTATCGATGTTTAAATTTATGTCATTCAAGACCGCTTTGTCTTCATAAGATTTACTTAGGTGTGTGATTTCGAGTAATGACATGTCTTCCTTTCCGGACAAGAAAAATCCCGTCCTAGTTTTAGCTTGATTGCTTACTAAGGACGGGACATCATTACCCGTGGTACCACCTTATTTCATGCCGTGATCGCTCAAGACACCTTTAAGAGTTCAAACAAACTCATTTGCTATGACGGGCATACCCGGAGAAGGCTACTATCAATTCACCTTTCAGCTCAGAGGCCATGTTCATTTCCTTTCATCTATTCCGCTTCCACCATCCGGAACTCTCTACAAGACTTGAGGGAATTACTCTTCCTCATCAACGCTTATGCATGCATTTTACAAGATGAAAAACAAAATTCAATAATTATTTTAATTGTTTTGTTTTTTAAACTTTTCATCGAGAATTTTTTGCAACGTATTAATTCCATAAGAATATTTTGAGCCACAAAAATTGCAGACTATCTCGATTGGTTTCTTTTCTTCGATAAGAGATTGAATGTCTTTTGCCGACAAGGAAGAAAGAAGACTTATGCCTCTTTCAAAAGAGCAATTACAATGCCAAAAAACATCTTTTCTTTCTTCGAAAACGGGTTCAAATCCGTCAAGAATAGACTCAAGCAGCTTTTCTGGAGAATCATTCCATTCTTCTAACGTTTTAGTTACGGAAGGGATCTTTTTAAGATTCTCTTCTAATAACGAAATGCTTTTTTTAGATGTATTAGGGAGCAATTGAATTAAGAACCCACCTGCATGATCGACAATTATCTTCTCTTTGTCGAAGTGAACACCTAAGCCGATTGCTGTTGGGGTTTGCTCTGATTGAACAAAATAATAGGCAAGATCTTCGGCGATTTCTCCTGTTTGCAGGTCAACCTGAGAAATATAAGGAGTTTTGAGTCCTAAATCACGCATAACAATAAGATGCCCCTTGCCTATTGCTCCGCCGACATTCAAATGCCCGTCTTTATTTGGAGGCAGTATAACGCTTGGATTTGAAAGATAGGAACGAACTTCGCCTTTGTTATTGGCGATTGCCGTCAAATGAGATAATTCACCATCTCCGGATATTTCTAAAGTCAAAGTATCAGTGTCGTTTTTTAGCCAAACACCTATCATCAAAGAAGCAGACATTAGTCTTCCTACAGCAGCTGTTGAAATCGGCGAAAGATTTCCTAATTGCCTTTTGTGGTCGATAATGTTTTTAGCCGTGATTGCCACAGCCTTTATTTCATCGTTTTTGCTTCTAGCTGTTATTAAATAGTCTTTGTATTCCATATGAATCATTCGAAGGCGAATTGAGAATTGTACAACGAAGCATAGAAACCATTTTTCTTCATAAGCTCCTCGTGATTGCCTTGTTCAATAATGTTACCATCTTTCATGACCAAAATCATATCAGCGTTGCGAATTGTCGATAGTCTGTGAGCGATAACGAAAGAAGTTTTGTTTTTGGTTAGTTTATCCATTGCCTCTTGGATGACCTCTTCTGTACGCGTGTCAACGTTAGAGGTCGCCTCATCTAAAATCATCATCGGAGATTTTCTAAGCATGGCTCTAGCTATTGTTAAAAGCTGTTTTTGCCCACCGGAAATACTATTGGCATCTTTGATGTAATAATTCAAACCATTAGGAAGGGTAGCAACGAAGTGGTCCAATTTCACTTCTTTCAATACTTCATTTATTTCTTCATCGCTTATATTCTCGCTGTTGTAGATGAGATTTTCCTTAATCGTTCCTTCAAACACCCAAGTATCTTGCAAAACCATACCGAAAATATCGTGAATTTCTTTTCGAGAAAGATCTTTTGTTGAAATGTCATTGATGGAAATCTCTCCGTCATTTATTTCGTAAAATCTCATCAATAAATTAACCATTGTCGTTTTTCCAGCGCCTGTAGGGCCGACGATGGCAACTTTCATTCCGGGCTTGATGTCAGCGGAAAATCCATGAATGATTTCTCTGCTTTCATCATAAGAGAAGGAAACGTTGCTAAATTTAACTTCTCCATTGAAAGGGCCTTTATTGTTTTTGGCCAATAATTTATAGGGAACATCGGAATCATCAACAAGTTCTTTTTGCTCTAGAAAATCAAATACGCGTTTGCCAGCTGCCAATGCGGTTTGCAATGTGTTCAAAGCTTGGGCTATTTGAGTGAACGGCTGTTGGAATAAGCGAACGTAAATCATGAACGCAGCAATGGTTCCGATGCTAACTCCTGCAATATTGTTCGCGATAAGAAGTCCTCCTCCGACTATCACGGCTCCATAGCAAAGATATGAAATGAAAGAAGTGATTGGCATCATTAATCCGCCGAAAAATTGCGCTTTGAACATATATTCTTTCAAAAACTGATTTTTCTTTTCAAATGCAGCGTTCTCTTTTTCTTCGGCATTAAATAGTTTGATGATTAACTGTCCGGAGAATTTTTCTTCTACCGCGCCTTGAACAACGCCGATTTGATTCTGCCTATTTACGAATTGAGGCATTGCCAGTTTCATAATCATCATAACGAATAAGAGCATCAAAGGTATTGCAACAAGGGCAATCAAAGCTAATTGCCAGCACTTAACGAACATTCCGATTAAAGAACCGATAAGCATAAAAATTGCGCTCAATAATGAAGATACAGCCGTATCAATCGATTGTGATAAAGAATCAACATCGTTGGTTACTCTTGAAAGGATATCGCCAATTTGAGTTCCGTCGAAATAAGAAAGGGGCAAAACGTTAATCTTATCGGTCAAACTCTTCCTAAGACCATTGGCATATTTTTGCGTAACAGTGGCAATTAAGAAAGATGAACAATACGAGGTAATTGCGCATGAGACGTATATTATGGACAACACAAGAATATAGTGTCCTACGACATTCATATCAATGCTAAGAGTGGCGGCATTATTTGAAATTTCGTTTGTCAAGCTTTCAACGTAATCAGGGGCAATAATTGAGAGAATGACATTAGCTAATACGAATAAAGAAGCGATGATTATCAAAGGAAAATATGTTTTAAACGAGGAGAAGAACTTAACAAGCGTTTCACTTTGCTCTTGTTTCGAAAGCTTTTCTTTTTTCTTTCCCATTGCTGGATGTGGACTCATAAACCTAATTCCTCCTTTGAAAGTTGAGATAGGGCAATTTCCCTATACGTATCGCACGAATTTAATAATTCTTTGTGTTTTCCTTGACCTACAACGTCGCCGTTTTCCAAGACGATTATTTGATCAGCATCCATAATTGTTCCTATACGTTGAGCAACTATGACCTTTGTTACTGAAGGCAAGGCTTTTTTGATGTTTTCGCGAACTTGAAGGTCTGTTTTGAAATCCAAAGCTGAGAATGAATCGTCGAAAACCATTATTTCTGGATTTATAGCAAGAGCGCGAGCAATGCAGAGTCTTTGTTTCTGACCTCCTGAAACGTTTGTTCCACCTTGAGCGATCGGAGCATTGTATTTTTCAGGCATTTCTTCGATAAAGGAATCTGCGCAGGCGATTTTTGCTGCTTCTTTGACTTTTTCTTCACTGATGTCGTTTGTTCCGAAAGCGATATTCGAAGCAACGCTTCCTGAGAAAAGAATGCCTTTTTGAGGGACAAATCCAATTTTTGAACGCAAAGTTTTTTGTTTGATGTTTTTGATGTTTGCGCCATCGATTTTAATCTGTCCGTTTGTAACGTCGTATAGCCTGGAAATTAGATTAACAACAGATGATTTTCCGCAACCCGTCGCTCCAATAACGGCTATCGTTTCTCCGATATTGGCTTTAAAAGATAAATTAGAGATAACAGGTTTTTCGCCATCTGGATATTGAAAGGAAACATTCTCGAATTCGATTGTGCCTTTTTCTGTAAGAGGCTCTTCGTTTTCTGGATCGGTAATTGATGGTTTGGTGGAAAGTATTTCATTGATGCGTTTTGCAGAAACCGAGGCTCTTGGCCAAAGAACAAACATCATAAGCAGCATCATGAAAGACATGACAATTTGGACGGCCAATGTGGAGAAAGCTGATATTGTTGCATAATCCGCCGAGCCTTTGTTTATTACATAGGCTCCAACGCCCAATATGGCAACCGTTACCCCATCCATAACTATCGTCATAACAGGATTAAGAATGCCCATCGCTCTAGATGTGAAAAGATTTAATTTCGTCAAATCATCATTGGCTTTTTTAAATTTCTTTTCTTGATATTCTTCAGCGTTATAGGCGTGTACTACTCGGATTCCGGAAATATGCTCACGGGTGATTCCATTCAGCTTATCGACAAGTTTTTGGGAAATTTTGAATTTTGGAAGAACCAAAACCATCGCTATAGAGAGCACTATGACCAGTACCGCAATCGCGGAAATGGTGGTTATTGTAAGTTCGCTGGAAGAAGCTTGGATTTTGCATATTGCCCAAATAGAAGTAATTGGAGCTGCGAATACCATTCTTAACATCAAAAGAATGCACATTTGCACTTGTTCGATGTCATTAGTGGCTCTAGTGATCAATGAGGCTGTTGAGAATTTATTTATTTCTCCAAGCGAAAAAGTGGAAACCTTATTATTGATGTCCGTTCTCACTTGAGTAGCGAAATGCGCGGTTACAGCAGAAGCGATAATGGAAATAAGCATGGCGGTAATGGTATAAGAAAAAACAAAGAGAAGAAGGTATGCGGCCGAAATGAACAAATCATTAACTGAAATGTCAGCGATAGTATAAATAGTTGCAGAAATTCCGGAATACATATTAGGATTGGCGGCGATTTTTTCTTTTAACACTTCCCAAGAAGAACCAGATTCCAAGTAAAGTCCATATATAAAATCACCCAGCAAAGAAGGATCGTTTTTATAGGCGATATAGTTTATTTCACGCATGAGTTCGGCGATATAATCTGTGATTTTCATCGTGCACCAAACTTGAAGGACTGTAAATCCAATGATAAAGGCGATAAAAACCCAATCCAATGGTCGGAATTTTTTGAATAATTTAAACATACAGCCACCTCCAAAT
>CAVGNL010000115.1:0-6073 GCA_963630455.1 Prevotella sp. CAG:755 | reverse complement strand
CCGATATACGCTCGTGGCAAACAGTCAAATAACCCAAAAGGCATCTGGTATACGCCAACAAGCGGAATCTGGCAAGAGGTGTATCTTGAATTTATTGATGAAGAAACGTATCTGAAAGCTTGCAAGATTCGAAGTGATTTTGAGAATAAAAAAATCATATTTAAAGGGGAATCAGTAGGGAAAATTGAAAAATGCGCAGTTTCTATTTTCTATAAAAATTCTTTGGTGAGAAAAATCGAACTTGATGAAAATTTGGAAGGTGAAGCTGACATATCTAACTCCTTTCATCCTTGGTCACCAAAGGAACCGAATTTATATTCAATAACTTTTTCTAGCGGGAAAGACGTTATCCGTTCTTCTTTTGCATTCAGGAAAATTTCTCGGCAAAAAGTTAATGGCTTTGATTATTTGATGCTAAATGATGAACCTATATTTTTGAATGGTTTATTGGATCAAGGGTATTTTCCCGATGGTGGGCTTACTCCTATAAGCCTAGACGCAATGAAAAATGATATTTTGCTTGCTAAAGAATGTGGTTTCAATTGTCTAAGGAAGCATATTAAAGTCGAGCTTCGACGTTGGTACCATTTTTGCGATGAAGAAGGGATAATCGTTATCCAAGATTTAGTTAATGGAGGTGCTCAATACTCGAAGCTATTAATCAATCTTGCCCCGTTTCTTCCATTAAAGATTTCCGATAAGAATCCTATACTCGGAAGAATCAATGATGAAAGCAAGAAACAATTTCTTGATGAAATGAAGTCGACCATTGATGACCTTGGCAATATCGGGTCGATTTGCATTTGGACATTATTCAATGAGGGCTGGGGACAATTTGACACGAAAAAATGTTTTGATTCATTAACCTCATTAGATAACACCCGTTTAATTGACGCCACCAGTGGTTGGTATGACAAAAAAATCGGGGATTTCTATTCAAGACACATTTATTTTAGACCAGTGCACCTTCATAACGACAAGAAACGCATCATGTCCTTATCTGAGTACGGTGGATATGTTACTTACATAAAAGATCATTCTTGGAGCAAAAAAAGCTTCGGATACAAGAATTATAAAAATTTAGACGATCTTAACGACGGACTTAACAAACTTTTTAGAAAAGAAATCAGGCGCTGCATCAAAAAAGCACGTTTATCTATAGCTATATACACTCAGTTAAACGATGTTGAAGAGGAAGTGAACGGCTTGATAACGTATGACAGAAAAATCGTTAAAGTAGATATCAAGCGTTTGAAAGAAACAAATGAACTGTTATACGAAGAACACAAAAACATTTATTTGAAGGACAAGGAACGAAATGAAAATTAAGGCGGTTTTCTTTGATTTAGATTGGACGTTATACGATCACAAAAACGATCGTTGGGATCTCTCTTCTATTAAGATGATAAAAAAACTTCAAGATAATGGGGTAAAGGTTTTCATTTGCACAGCCAGACCCTACTCATCATTTGAATGGTTGGGCGCTTTTAAACTTGGAATCGAATGGGATGGCTATATCGCCTCATCTGGCGGCTACGCTTTCGCTGATGGGCAATATATATACCAAAGCAAAATGGATAATAATGATGTTAGACGCTTTATCGACTTGGCCATTAAAAACAAAAAGACTTTGGAACTTGTCGAATGGAAGAAAAGAAAACTAATAGCTCCGTTAAACGAAGAGGCAAAAGAACATTATTCTGTTTTTAAGGAAATGATACCGGAAATAGCCGCCTATGAAGGGGAAGATGTCGAGGGCATTAACTTTTTCGCCAACGAAGAGGTCGATGAACTATTTAAAAAAGAATTTCCTAATTTAATTTATTGGCGCTACACGCCAAATTCAGTAGATGTCGCGCCTGTTGTCCATGAAAAAGGCGAATGCATCAAGATGATTCTTGAGCATTATGGACTTGCCAAAGACGAAGCGGCGGCCTTTGGAGATGATTTGCAAGATTTGACGATGGCTAAAGAGGTTGGAACGTTTGTCGCGATGGGAAATGGCAAAGAAGAAGTTAAAAAAGTTGCCAAATTCGTTACGAAAGAAGTTTGGAATTCAGGCGTTGCTTTGGCGATAGAAAAAATGTTACGAGAAGAAATATAAATAAAGTTTATTTCTTTAAGTTTGTAGTATGATTTCGCTATGAAAAAACTTGATCAAAGTAAAACCCCTTATATTGAGGCACTTAAAACTTACACGTCTGATGAGGTCGCTCCTTTCGATGTCCCTGGGCATCATATGGGCAACATAAAAAACGAAGCGACAAAATTGTTTGGGAACGAGCTTTATAGATGCGATGTAAATTCACCTATTGGCATGGATACCTTAGGAAACCCTCAAGGTGTTATTAAAGAATCAGCCTTGTATTTAGCTGAAGCTTGTAATGCAGATGAGGCTTTCTTTTTGATTAACGGAACCTCTTCTGGCATCATTGCGATGATAATGACGGCCGTTAAGGCTAATGAAAAAATAATTTTGCCTCGTAACGTTCATAAATCTGTAATTAACGCGCTCATTCTTTCTGGCGCCAGACCTACCTATGTCATGCCTGAGATTGATTTAGAATTAGGAATCGCCAACCAGCCGACTCTTGATCAATGGAAAAAAGCCATAATCAGAAATCCTTCCGCAAAAGCGATTTTTGTTATAAATCCAACTTATTTTGGATCCGTTGGTGATCTTAAAAAACTTGTAGATTTTGCTCACGAGCACAACATGGCCGTCTTAGTGGATGAAGCGCATGGGGCCCATTATTATTTTCATCATCCGCGTTCTCCTATTTCGGCAATGGATGCCGGAGCGGATATGTCTGCCGCTTCTTTTCATAAAACGGTCGGCTCATTGACGCAAAGCTCAGCTCTTCTATTGAAATCGAACCGTTTTAAAAGAGAGGACGTACAAAAAACATTAAACATCATAAACACGACCTCCCCTTCAGGGATCTTGATTGCTTCTATTGATGCCGCTAGATCGTTCATGGCCTCAAAAGAAGGGTATGACGCTATGGAAGAAACTTATAAACTAGTTGATTACGCTAGAAGCAAAATAGATAGAATTCCTGGTTTTATCAATGAGAACAAGGAGCATTTTATTTCGCACGGTTCCTATGATTATGACGATACAAAACTCGTTATCGGAATCGACCATTTGAATCTTGACGGGTTTCAAATCTATCATTTATTAAAAGAACGATACGATGTTCAGCTAGAATTGGCAGAGCCTAATGAAGTTCTTGCGATATTTTCTATCGGCACAAAGAAAAAACATGTTGATAAATTGCTGAATGCATTACGTGATATTTCCAAAAATCATTACAACAAAAAATTCATTCATAAAAAGACCCATTTCGATAGTGTTTCCCCCTATCTTTTGGTTAGGCCACGCGTTTCGTTTAATGCCCCTGGGAAATTGCTCGCTCTAGATGAAATAGAAGGAGCGATATCCAAGGAACAGGTGATGATGTATCCGCCAGGAATTCCTCTTATCGCCCCTGGAGAGGTGTGGTCTAAAGATTTGGTAGAAGAAGTAAAAGATCTGCAAAATTCCGAGGAATCACATACAAAGCTCTTATCGTCTTATAAAGATTTTTTTGAGGTTATCGATACCGATAAATGGAGAAGATTCGGCGTTTACGAAAAACGTTTGACTGATTATTACAAAAATAAAATCACAACTCCTTTGAATGATGGCTTTCGCTTTCCTTTTGAAGGAGAAGAACATCAAGCGACCTTTATTCTTATGCCATCAAGACCAGACACATGGAGAAATAAAGCAAAACCTGCTCAAGATAACTACATTCAAGTAATCAAAGCTGTAGCTGAGCACGAAAAGGTCATTGTTGGGGTCAACCAGCAAATAGGGCGAAAGATTATTAATGATTTAGAAAAAATCGATAATGTAAGTGTTCAGAAGTTTCGCTACAACGATGCTTGGGCAAGAGATAATATGCCTTTGTTTTTGACGAATGGCAATTCAATAAGAACGGTTGATTTTCGTTTTAACGCATGGGGTGGGAAGGTCGATGGCCTTTATAGCGACTATCGAGAAGATGATGAACTAGGCGCTTTAATTTCCAAGAAATTCAAATTGCTTTCCTATTATTTGCCTAATTTCGTTTTGGAAGGCGGATCGATCGCTATTGATGGCGAGGGTACGCTAATAACAACCGAAGCTTGTCTTCTTTCCAAAGGTAGAAATCCTTATTATCGTAAAGAAGAAATTGAAGAGATTCTTCGCGATTACCTCGCGGTGGAAAAAATAATTTGGGTGCCACACGGAATTTATAACGATGAAACAAACGAGCACATTGACAATATGGTGTCTTTCATCAAACCAGGAGAGGTTGTCATGGCTTGGTGCAACAACAAAAAAGACCCTCAATATAAATACTGCCATCAAACATTAAAAGCGTTGGAAGAAGCCACTGATGCCAAAGGTAGGAAATTAATCATTCATAAATTAATTTTGCCAGAACCATTATATCTAACATCAGAAATCGCCAACGAGCTTCAAACAAACGAAACAACCCTTGATAAGCGTAACGCCGGCAGACGTCTTGCGGCCTCTTATGTGAATTATTATCAGGGCAAAGATTTCATAATCATGCCGGCATTTGGCGTTAAGGAAGATAAGAATGCTTTTGAGACAATGAAAAAACTTTATCCCAACAAGAAAATTCATCAAATAAACACATATGAGATTTTACTTGGCGGAGGAAATATTCACTGCATCAGCATGCAGTTCCCAAAGGAGAAATAAGAATATGAAAGTAGCAATAACTCAGTTTTCGATGTCAGAAATTTATGAAGACAACATCAAGAAAGCCGACGAATTAATTTATAAGGCAAAAGAGGCGGGAGTGGAGTTGCTTCTTCTTCCTGAGTTATTTGAACGGAAGTACTTTTGCCAAATTGAAGATTACGATAATTTTGCCTTTGCCGAAGAATTTTCTTCGTCTAAAACATTGGAACATTTTCAAAAAATCGCTTGCGAAACCAACATGGTTTTACCAATATCTTTTTTTGAAAAATGTGGCAATTGCTATTTCAATTCTTTGGCAATGATTGATAACGATGGGAAAATTGTTGGCCTATATAGAAAGTCGCACATACCCACAGGCGAATGCTACGAAGAAAAATTTTATTTCACGCCTGGTGATACTGGATTTGAAGTGTTTAAAACAAACATAGGCAAAATAGGCGTTGGCATATGTTGGGACCAATGGTTCCCAGAGACCGCGAGAATACTTGCTCTTAAGGGGGCTGAGATTCTTCTTTTCCCTACGGCTATTGGCTCCGAACCAGTTCTTGACAAGGATTCAAAAAATCATTGGCAGAACGTTATGAAAGGTCATGCTGCCGCAAATATAATGCCTGTTTTGGCAGCCAACAGAGTGGGGTTAGAATGCGCTAAGAATTCTTCAATGAAGTTTTTCGGCTCGTCATTCATTGCCGATCAACATGGCGAATTCGTTGAAGAGATGAATCGTGAAGAAGAAGGTTTGAGAATCGCTAGTTTTAATCTTGAGGAAATTGCTAAAGAGCGTTTTTCTTGGGGCGTATTTCGCGATCGCAGAACAGATTTATATTCCTCTATATTGAAATTGACAGATGTTGATGAGCGCTAGGCTCTTTTCGTGCTAAAATTTCTTAGTGTTTCTAGGAAGTATTTTCTTCTAACGAACGTCATATATTAATATCACTCAGCATTTCGTTTTCGCTTTAGTTAATTGGCATCATGAGAGGAAATAGGCATGGAAAAGAGGAGTTCATTGGTAGTTCAAGGAGGAGGGGCCAGAGGAACATACGCCGCTGGCGTCCTTAAGGTTCTTCTTGAAAACGGTTATGAATTTGATGAGGTTTATGGAACAAGCGCCGGCGCCCTTCTTGGCGCGGAGTTCGTAACTCGTGACCAAGACCGTTTGAAAAAACTCATAATCGAGCTTGCTTCTGCTAAAGGCTTTATAAAGGTTCAAAACTATTTCACAAAAGGGTCGATATTTGATTTCGATTATTTGCTAAAAGAACTTCCAAAAAATAAGATCCCCTTTAGAAAAGAAGATTTCTATTCTTC
>CAVGNL010000114.1:0-4683 GCA_963630455.1 Prevotella sp. CAG:755 | reverse complement strand
ACGTTGAAATTGCTTTCGTTAAAAACGAATAAACCAAGCAAAGCAAAGATTAGGCCAATAACCAAGCGAATCGAATTGATGAGAATTTCTTTCTTTTCGTCAGACATAGTTATTCTCCTTTTTTCTCGCTCACGTGTTCATAGACGACTTTTATTAACTCGTTAATGTGGTGATCAGAAAGAATATAAAAAGCTTTTCTGCCTTCTTTCCTCATGGTGACGAGGCGATGTTTCTTCAATACTTCCAACTGATGGGAGACAAGAGATTGCGAAGCCCCTACCATCGTTACGATTTCTGAAACATTATGTTCTTCATCAGAGATCGATAACATTATTTTTAAACGCGTTGAATCGCTTGCAACATTCAGCAAATCTTCCATCGCATCGAGTATTTTTTCGCTTGGTAAACTTGACATATGAATATCCTTTCATCTTTTTACGTTCAAAATTATAATGAATGGCCATTCATAGGTCAATATAAAATATGAATAATTTTTCATGTATTCTTCCAAAAAGAAAACTCCCTTTATTTCAAGAGAGTTTGAATTCACGGAATCAGATTTTTTCGATTTCTGAGAATTCGACGTCAACTGGTGTGCTACGTCCAAAGAAGACGGTGTTAACACGGCATGCGCCAGTATCTTTGTCGATAGACATGATCTTGCCTTCTGTTCCTTCGAGAGGTCCAGAGATGATTTTAACGTTATCGCCAACGTTGTAGCGATCATACATTGATTCATCAACGAGACCCATTCTCTTTAAGACAGGCTCGATTTCTTCTCGTGAAATTGGGGTAGGCATCTTACCACCGCCGCTTGAACCGGTAATACCAGTGACTCCTGGAGTATTACGAACGACGAACCAAGACTCTGTTGTCATGATCATCTCAACAAAGATGTAGCCAGGATAGAGATTCTTTATTTTGACCTTGCCATTAGGAAGACCCGTGGATTTGTCGATGCATTTTTCTTCATATTCAGCAACCAAGACACGGAAAATATAGTTCTCCATGTTCATCGTTTTAATACGATTCTTTAGGTTCTCTGCGGTTTTTCCTTCATGCGCAGAATAGGTATTAACAATATACCAATGCTTCTCAGCTAATTCATTTGCCATAATTATCCTCCAAAGGCCTCTTTTAATTGTTCGATTATCTTAGCCGCAGCTAAATCCTCTAGCGATAAGAAGATAGCGGCAAAAAGAGCGATGCAGACAACAACTGCAATGGTTGGCCAAAGTTTGTCACGTTTAGGCCAACGAACGCGTTTGCCTTCACGGACGACCTCTTTCATGTACTTGATAGGGTTTTCCATCGTCCTCTCCTTTTAGAATTTATTTGCTCTCTTTGTGAATTGTGTATTTTCCACAATGAGGACAGAATTTTTTGAGTTCAAGACGTTTGGGATCATCGCTACGTTTTGTAACTTGATAGTTTCTTGATAAGCAATCAGAGCAAATTAAGAATATCTTTTCCCTTCCCATACATCCTAACCTCGTATTTTAGTGATAAGTCACTAAGAAAAAAGCGAAGAACGCTTGCTTCGCCTCTATAATATAAGGCCATAAAACAAGTTACGCAAACTATTTCTTTAGAAATAAACTATTTGCCAATGATTATCTTTTTAACGAGTTCTTCGTATTTTTGATAATCACGAGAAGCTCTTTTCGGAGAAATATTGAGGATTTTTGCTATTTCAGTATATTTGCATCCATCGATTTTCAATCTCGCCACTTGGAGAACCTCATCTTCCATGTTTTCTTGAAGTTTTCCGAATTTCTGCGCTTCTTCCAAATAATTCACATACATTCTTGGATCCATTTCGCCACTAGCGGGTATGACATCATGAAGAGTCGCCCCATCGTTGACTTCATAATCCAATGAGACAGTTTTTACGTTGCGGAAAAGATGGAGTTTCTCGGCTTCGCGGATTAACGCGTTTTTTAAAGTACGCACCAAATAAGAATGAAAGTTACCGCCTTCTCCCAAAGAAAAACTTTTTACGCAGGAATTGAAAGCCTGGTAAAAAGTGTGGTTTAAATCCCAAGCATCGAACATCCTGCTTAATGCCGCCGAGGCTTGATTGCAGACAAGTCTTCTTTTGTCGAAATAACGTTTCGTAAGCGTATAAAAAGCATCGGCATTTTGGCTCCTCGACATCAACAAAAGATTCTCGTCGGAGCAATTTTCATAATTCATAGATTCCCCTCGTTATTGTTTACTTCGAGCGTAAAGCAACAACACCGGAAATAAGAATTGCGGCAGCAACAGAAGCGTTCAATGAATTCACATGTCCATTCATTGGAATTTTCACGATGAAGTCGGAATTTTTAAGAACCAATTTGGAGATTCCAAAACCTTCGCTTCCCACCACCAAGGCAATAGGAGAGTTATAATCGACATCCAGATAACTTTCTGTGGCGCTGCCATCGGAAGAAACGATCCAATAACCGTTCTGTTTGAGTTTTTCGATTGCTTGAGAAAGGTTTGGGACAGAAGCGACTTTTATATAATTGATCGCCCCTGTGGAAACTTTAGCAACCGTCCCATTAAGCGGAACTTCGCCATGTTTTTTCATGATGATACCATCTACGCTGAAAGCATCGCATGTTCGAATTATAGCCCCGAGGTTATGAGGATCTTCGATTCCATCGAGAATTACGATCAAAGGATTCGTTTTCTCTTTCGGAATGCTCTCGAGAATTTCTTCTAGAGAATAGCTCCTTATAGCTTCGCTTATGGCCACAAAGCCCTGGTGGGAAGAGCTTTTGGCCATACTCGTTAAATCGTTATCGCTAACAAATTTAACAGGTATTCCTTTTTTCCGAGCAATCGCCACAAGTTCATCCTTTTCGAGGCGTTTTAAGGTAAAAAGAGCTTTTGCGTTATTGGCCTCAAGGGTCGCTCGGACGGCATTCTTGCCGTAAACTTGTATATTCATTATATTTAACACCTTGTCAATTTGCAATATTAAGCTGTAACTTTTAATTCCAATGGTTTCAAGGTAAAACGAAGCTCATCAGAAAAAGATGTAACTGTCTCTTTGGAAGCGAATGCACAACGCAACGTTATTCTGATTGCGGAATTTTCTTGATATGAGACTAATTCCGTATGCGTATCCCTTATGGAAATGTTGTATCTATTTGCAATCATGATTATTTCTTTTAGCGATGGCTTATCAGAGGGCAAAATCACCATGACCATAGGGTTTCTCCCAGCAATCCATTTATCGACTTTATGCAAAACGATCAAAGAAACGAAAGCTAAGAAGAAGCCTAAAGTGGCGATAATGAAATTGCCACTTCCACACGCCAACCCTATAGCCATCGCCACCCAGATTGTCGCTGCTGTCGTTAAACCCTTGACATCTAAACCATTATTCAAAATTGCCCCTGCGCCAAGAAAGCCAACGCCAGTAACAACTTGAGCCGCTAAACGGGCTGGGTCACGTGAACCAGTCCATGTGCTAAAACCGTAAATAGAGAGAATCATGATAAGATCGGAACCAACTCCGACCAAAAGATGAGTCCTTAATCCAGCATCATGTCCTTTGAATTCTCTTTCGAAACCGATTAATCCGGAAAAAAGTCCGCCAAGCAAAAGGGATAAAATGATTAAAACAAAGTTTCCGAATTCCGCTGAAACAGCTCCGTTGAAACCTGAATTGAAGAAATTGATTATTTCATTATCCCAGGAATTCCAAGCTTGGGTAGTAGCCTCCAAAAACATATGGTATCACCTCTCTAAAATAAGCCTTTTGACGCCAAAATTTGCCTAATTTCATCCGATTTGGCAAAATCCTTATTTGACTTGGCTATATCATACTCCTCATAGAGTTTTTTGTCTTCATTATTTAAGGTTGGCAAAGATAAAGTTAACCCTAGAATTTCGCAATATGTTTTTACCTTGGCGAAAGAATCTTTTAAAGACTCATAATCAATCTCTTTTACGCGCCAAATGCTATTGAGAGTTTTTATTTCCTCATATAAAACCGTTAGGGCATTTGGGGTATTCAAATCATCGCATATGGCATCTAAAAATTTCGATTCATCGCTTGGTTTTAATGAATTTATATCAATATCGTTTCTTTCAAGAATGATGGCAACTTTCTTCATTGCTGTAACGATTTGGTTGTATTTAGTCTGCGCTTCTTTGATTGTTTCGGCGCTAAAGGCGGCCGGGGCACGATAATGGGAGGCAAGTAACATCAATCTAAAAGGTATGCCGCCATATTCCTTGACGACATCTTTCATCAAAATGACGTTTCCTAAGGATTTTGACATTTTTTCATTGTTGATATTAATGAAACCGTTATGCATCCAAAAACGGGCAAGTTTGTGTCCGTCATGAGCTTTGGCTTGAGCCATTTCGTTTTCATGGTGAGGGAATTTGAGATCAAATCCTCCGCCATGAATATCGATGTAGCCTTTTTGATCAGCAAAAATCGAACGAATCATAACGCAGCATTCCGTATGCCACCCAGGTCGTCCTTCACTCCATGGGGCGCTCCATTTAATTCCTTCAGTTGTCTTCTTCCAAAGAGCAAAATCAACAGGATCTTTTTTCTTCTCGCCTATGGCGATACGCGCGCCCTTCTCCAAATCTTCAACGGAGTTTCCGGATAACTCACCATACGAAGGAATGTCTTTGATGCGTAAATAAACATCCCCGTCAACGTTATAGGCG
>CAVGNL010000113.1:0-3080 GCA_963630455.1 Prevotella sp. CAG:755 | reverse complement strand
GTATCCCAGCCGAAAATAAATGGCGTTTTGTAGCCCATCATGTTTTTGTAACGAATGACGAAATCTTTCAAAAGCCTATTAAGCATATGGCCGCAATGAATGTCGCCATTTGCATATGGTGGCCCATCATGCAGAAGATATTCATCACACCCATCACGGTTCTCATTCATTTTCTCATAAAGATGCATATCCTCCCATTTAGTAAGCATCTTTGGTTCCTTGTTGATTAAATTAGCTCTCATTTCAAAGCCTGTTTGGGGCATCAACAAAGTTTTTTTCATTTCATTGCCCATTTTCTACCTCCTTTTGGACAAAAATAAAACGCCCTCTAAGGGCGCTAATGCGCGGTACCACCTTAGTTCGGATAAAATCCGCTCTCAAGAATCTTTTAACGCAAGTTTAACGTCCCTCTTACATCTCTTCGGAGAGATAGCTCCCATAGTGATGGGCCTTCAGCTTGCCTCGTTCTCATCCAAGAGGCTCTCTGTCGTTTGCCTTAGGTCGCTCTATGATCCTAACCGCGATTAATATAGTAGATTAGTTCTTTCTTTTCAAGAAAATTGAAAAGGCTTTCTTTCATAAAAGGCGCTTTTAAAGGTTAATCGTGGTCGAAATGTGGCATCAAAGAATCCGATAGATCTATATCAGCTCCAAACTCATCGTTTGTGGACGATGAATCTTGCGAAGTTTGTTCGTTTAAAGGTGAAAAAGGCTGAATGAGCGAGGAATCGTCTGGCGCGGAAATAAAATCGATATCTCCTTCGAAATCAGAAGCGATTACAGAAACAACCAAGGCATCGTCAAGATTAGGGTTATTGGAAATTCCGAATTTTACATCCGTTGCGCCCCCCGCCTCAGAAATAATCTTCGTAACGCATTTCTGAGCTTCGAACATCGTCACTTGTTGACCGCAAGTGATGGCGCATATCGCACGTTTCGCCCCTTGGATTCTCGTTTCAAGAAGAGGAGAATTTATCGCATTTAAAGCTGCTTCTTCGGCTTTGTTCTGCCCTTTGCCCATGCCAAATCCTATTAAAGCTACCCCTGAATCTTTGAGTGTCGATTTGACGTCGGCAAAATCGAGATTGATAAGTCCAGGAACGAGAATCAAATCGGCGACCGTCTTAACTGACTGGGCCAAAATATGATCGGATTCTTGAAAAGCCTGATCGATTGGGGCCCCTCCGGCTGAAGTCAGAAGTTTGTCATTTGAAACAATGATTATTGAATCGACAACATCTTTAAGGTTTGTTAAGCCTTGAATGGCATTTTCTGTACGTTTTTTGCCTTCAAAAGTGAACGGGCGGGTGACAATGGCGACGGTTAAAGCTCCGGAATCTTTTGCGATTTTGGCAACGACAGGCGCCGCACCTGTCCCTGTTCCCTTCCCCATTCCTGCCGCTATAAAGACCATATCAGCCTTTTCAACGATCTTTTTAATCGTTTCCGTGGATTCCTCAGCCGCTTGTTTGCCAACCGCCGGGTCTCCTCCGGCACCAAGCCCTCTTGTTGATTCCTTGCCTAAGATAACACGGTGCGGGGCTTTTGAGGAAGCAAGAGCCTGCTTATCTGTGTTCATAACATAGAAATCAACATTTCTGATGTCATCGTCAATCATGCGATTAACGGCGTTATTTCCCGCCCCTCCAACGCCGATTACGACAATTTTGGCAACTGGCTCAAAGCTGTCTAAATCATCGTTGTCTATATCAAGGTTAAATTCTTCGTCCATAATTTTTGCTCCTTAAAATCATTCTCTTCGAAGCGATGAAACGCCTCTGCAATTTTCAATCAAATTAGATTTCTTGCTTTTCCCTTCGGCAACAATCATTCCCAAAAGATTCGTTGCTTCAGCCTCTCTTGCGCCAATGACGTTTGGCAAAAAAGCATATAGTTTTCTTGGTCCTAAATTGCTAGCAAGCAAATTCCCTATGCCCTTTAGGCGCGATCCCCCGCCAGATAAGAGAATCGGATATGCTCCATAGGTTTCCCCAGAAAGGGCGTTTAATTCTTTTAGAGCTACTTGCAAATAATTGTGATATTCCTTAAAGAAAGCTTCGATAACGGAATTGAGCTCTTTTTGATAGATTTTAACTTTTATTCCGTTTACTCCCGCACCACTATACAAAGGAGTCTCAAATTTATGAGTGCTTGAATCATATCCGTATTTTTCTTTTAGCTCATTGGCAATTTCATAAGGGACGTTCAGCTCCGAAGAGATTTTCTCGGTAAGCGAATTTCCGCCAACTTTGATGAATCTTGAGGAATAGGGCTCATCCTTGCCAATAAAAGTGACGGTTGTTAAGTTCGATCCGATATCGAAAAGAATATATGATTCCGGATAGCCTTGAGTCGCGCTAATTAATTGCGAAGCGCAATAAGAGGCCACGCCGCTTCTTAATAGCCTAAATTCAGCATCTTCGACAGCTTGGCGAAAACTAGTTAGCAAATCAGAAGGGAGAGTATAGACCTTCGCTTTAATCGTGATTGATTCGCTGACTATTCCAAGAGGAGGCTCTCTATAAGCTTTTCTTGCTGCCACATAATAAACTGGCACAACATCAACGATGACGTTGCCTTGCGAGACTTTTTCTTGTTTAATTAAACGCATCGTATTGTTGACATCAACCGCGGCAACCGTATTATCCGATCCAACAAGAGCAGAAGCTTTTTCGATTTCGCCAACTTTAAAGCCGAGAGAAGGAAGGACAAGGGAAACGGCATCCGGTTCCATAGATAAATTAAGAGAGGCGTCGTTAATGTTATGAAATTCTTTCAATTCCTCGACGAGTTTATCGTGATTGACGATTCTTCCGTTAACCACGATTCCATTTATTGGTTTTTTACGATAGTAAAGCAAATGCGGAGCCCCATTGGTAACATAGCCAACGGCGAATTTAATATATGACGAAGTTATTTCTAAAGCTCGTGAGTATCTGACGTTTTCCATAAGACTATTCTATTCTAGAATAAGTTGATGATTATAACAACAACTTTAGAAGTCACTTAGAGTTATTTTAGTAGTTTTTTTGTTATTTTAATAAAATTACATTCCTTTCATTTTTTAAGAATATATCGAT
>CAVGNL010000112.1:0-2587 GCA_963630455.1 Prevotella sp. CAG:755 | reverse complement strand
AATGATAATCATGGATATATTGAATATTTGTTTTTCTCAAAAGAAGAAACGAAAGCCGTTTTTATCGATGCTCGAAGCGAGATCGAGAATTTATCCAACGTCCTTATCATTTCTTCTAGCGTAGGTTTTGGGGCCTTTGCTTTTATTTCTCTGGCGAGTTTCCTTTTCTCTCGCCCTGTTGTTAAGCCCTATGAGAAACTTTATGAATCTGAACGCAAATTTCTAACCAATGCTTCTCATGAGTTAAAAACGCCTCTCGCCATAATCATGGCCAACATGGATGTTCTTTCGGCTTCTTATCCTAACAATCAATGTGTCGACTCAAGCATAGAACAGTCAAGAAGGATGAAAGGCTTAATTAACGAAATGGTTTCCTTAAACAAAATCGAAGAGCTTTCTGGCACTTCGAAAATGGAAAATTTTGATATTGCGCGTGATCTTTCTGAAGCGATTGAAAGCTATACGTCTCTCTCTTTGACTAAGAAGGTTTCTATAAATACCTCCTTACCTGATACTTTGATATATAAAGGTAATGAGGAGCTCATCTTAAAACTATTTGGGATCTTATTGGATAATGCTTGCAAGTATGTGAACGACAATGGACGTATTGAGGTTTCCTTGAAAGAGGAAAAGAAAAAAACAGTTATCGTATTTTCGAATACCGTCTCTCACGTAGACAAAGAAAAACTCAGCCATTGTTTTGACAGATTTTATACATTCAACGAATCAAGAAATCATGCGCAAAGCGGTTATGGAATCGGTTTGTCAATCGCTCAAGCGATCGTTAATGAGCATCATAGTGAGATTGAGGCAAAATCAAATAAAAACGAAAATATGGTCTCATTTGTCATCTCGTTGAAAAATATGTGAGCGATTAAGGCTCTCTTAAGGTTTTCCTTTTAAGATATCTTCATCTTAGGAGGAAATCTTATGAAGAAAAACGTCATTGTCTTAAGCGCACTTTGCTTAGCTTTCTTAGCATCTTGTAACGGAGATGGAAACGCTTCGAACCAAGATAAGCAAAACGCGTCATCTGAAAGCACCTCAGAGAATAGCAATTCATCAAAATCAGCATCATCAAGCAAAGGAAATTCATCTTACTCTGAAGAAGGTTCAAAAGAAGAGTTTTCTTTTGAAGAAGAGAGTTATCCGAATATCGAAGACGATTTTTCTTCGCAAGAAAAAGAAACGTTTTCTGAAGGAGAGAATATTGACGTCTCAAGTATTGAGGAAAGCGGAACCCTTAATATAAAAACAGGCGGGACATATATTCTTTCTGGAGAAAACTCGAATGCAAGAATCGTTATCAAAACCTCTGATGAAGTCAAACTTATCCTTAATGGTGTGAATTTAACATCTCTTTCCGATTCGCCTTTAGAGATTCAAAAAGCATCAAGCGTGACGATATACGTTGCCTCAGGCACTAAAAATTATTTCGCTGATTCGGAAGCAAATACTCTTGAAGCAACTATCCTCGTCAAAAAAGTCCCCTTAGCGATTGAAGGCGAAGGGTATCTTTACGTTACAGGCAACGGACTTGCCACAGATGAAATCGATTCTGGAGTTGCTATTCAAGATGCCAAAGGCGTTTCAATCAACGATGCCCACGTACTTGTTTTAAGTAGCAACTCCCATGCCATAAAGGCCAAACTTGGTTTTGAGGCGCATAATGCAAAACTTTCTTTGCTCTCAAATGGAGACGCGATTCATACAGGCTCTGACACGGACGATGACGGAAATGTCACCGATGTAGGAAACGTTGCTTTAGAAAAGACACTTCTTGCTTCTAAAACCAAAGGTGATGGCATTGATTCAGAAGGAGAGATAACAATCATTGATTCCAATACTCATATCGAAACAGAAGGCGTTTTTGTTCTCTATGAAAGCGCTAATGACACAGATGGCACTTTATATGAAGACTCCCGCTATGTGAAAGATGGCTCTTCTTATAAGAAAATCGCCAGCGACGATATGAATAGATATTCAACCCGTTATTATCTTGAGCAGAAATGCAAGGGAATCAAGAGCGAGGGCAGCATTACAATTTCTGGAGGAACACATTATCTTTACACGACTGACGATTGCCTTGCTAGCGATACCTCTATCGATATTTTGGCCGCTGATTACACTTTCTACACGCTTGACCAAGCCATTAATTCCGATCAAGCGCTTAATATTGGTGAAGAAAGTCGCAATGAAACCACCGATGATTTCATCATTAGGATTTTCCATTCCTATGAAGGCATTCAAGGAGGGAATATCAATTTCTATGACGGATATACATATATCGTCAGTCAAGATGATGGAATTAACGCCACAAGCGATACGGATGGCTATTCAGTTTCAATGAATTTCCATGAATACTGCACAGTTTTAATTAATGCAGAGGGCGATGGGATTGATAGCAACTCCAATATTGTAATGGACGGAGGAAATCTCTTTGTGTTTGGCCCAACTTCTGGTGGAGATTCCTCTTTAGACTTTGATGGAAGCTTCACTTATACCGGAGGAACGATTCTTGCCATCGGTCAACAAGGCATGGTTCAAACACCTGATGCAAGCGAAATGAACGTTCTCTCTTATAACC
>CAVGNL010000111.1:0-4891 GCA_963630455.1 Prevotella sp. CAG:755 | reverse complement strand
TAATTAGTTATCGAAAAAAAGTAAAGCGCTTTCATTGCATAAACTTGCCTTTTTATCGCATCTTTTGAAGAATCTAATGCTTTTCTTGTTTTTACAAATCAATCCAAAAAAGCGCTTTCATCGTGATTTTGAAAACAAATGTTAATAAACCTAACCATTTTATTCGGAAAGCAAAAAATAAGTGTTTTTTGTTTTTTAAAAAGGAAAAGCCGACTTCTATGATTAGGCTTATTTTGCGTTTCTATTTAAGAATAACGCTACTATGCGCTGCTAGTCTAAGCTTGCCATTTTTTAATTCCGGAAGGCGATGAACGACGTTTATTTCTTCAAGAATCGTGGTGCCAGGAGCATCCACTTCGATGTTGTGGTTAGAGAAATTATGAACAACGATGATTTTGTTTTCACCAAATTCTAAGGAATAGGCCATTGCGCTATTTTCCTCGGTGTTCAATGCGGAAACTATGTTCTCAAATGTCGCTTCCTTGATCCATGAATATTTGTTTCGTAAATGAATCATCATTTTGTAATGATTTAGCAGAGAGAACGGTGTTTCTTTTAAATCTTCTGCTCCTTTGCTCACTTGATCATTATCAGCGAGTTGACTATTTGCTGGATCAGGGAAAGAGCATTCGCCTTTTTTGTTTGATTCACTCCAAATCATTGGCAATCTGCGGCGCACGTCGTTTTGGTCATCGGGATTCGTTTTGCGAGTTCCCTTAAGAGCAATCTCTTCTCCATAATACGTATAACTATTTCCAGGCAGAAGAGAATAGAAGCTGCATGCCGATTTATATGTGTTTTCATCTAAGATATCCGTGTCTTTATCTGTGAAGTATTTTGAAATACGATCCTGATCGTGATTGCTTAAGAAATAGGAAGTATAAGAATTTGGATTGTATTTTTTACGAACAGACTCTGTATTTTGAATGGAGGAAGCTAGGTTACTGCATCTCCCATGGCCTTTTAAACAGTTAATAAGATTTGCATTTCCGCCAGAGGCAACGGAAAAACTGAAAAAGGAATCGCACTTAGATTTGAAATAAGAGTATATAGCGCCATCTGATGCCCACGCTTCGCCAACCATATAAAAGTCTTCATCATATTTATGAGCCGTATCTTGGAGAAAATCGAGGAATTCGACATTTTTGTCGACATTCATATAATAATAGTAAAGAACAGCATCGAGTCTGAACCCTTTGACACCGTGTCCAATCCAGAATTTGATAATGTTCTCAATCTCCGAACGGACTCCTTTTGAATCCAAATTGAAATCCGGCATGCTTGCATCGAATTTTGATTCGTACTTGATGCCTTGATATGTATGTTCTCCGCCAGATCCGTAATTGAACCAATCGGCTTTTGAATCATCTCCCGTCTTACCAGCCTTATAATCGGCGATTGATTCCTGAAAGTAAGAATTGTTAATCGAGCAATGGTTAAAAACCATATCTAAGATTATGTCGATATTGTATTTATCGGCTTCAGCAACTAACGCATCGAAGTCATCTAATGTCCCAAAGTCCGAATTCACGGTGTAATAGTCAAGCACATCGTAGCCATGGTAGCTGCCACTAGGGAAAATAGGCATAAGCCAGAGCGATTTGTAACCCATATCAGCTAAATATGGCAATTTTTCTTTAACGCCTCTTAAATCGCCTATTCCATCATCGTTGGAATCATAAAAGGAGCGAACGAATATTTCATAGTTCATTGATCCGTCTTTGTTAGAAGATTCAGCGTATGTGTAATCTTTTGCGGGATCTTTTTGGAGCTGAATGGGGTCGTCATCTAAAGGGTCGTACGAGCTGGTTTGAGAGGAAACGATCTCAGAAGAGGTACTTTTTGAAGAAGAGGAATTTTGTTTGCCTTCATTGCAACTACAAAGGCCTATTATTGATAATAAGGCAACTCCAAGCGGAATAATTCGTTTCTTCATTTTTGTTTCCTCCTCTCGATTCTTTCGGTTTCTTCTTTTTTGGTTAGCGTTGGATTTTTAGCGAATAGGAACGGGAAAAGAAAGAAAGCGCCCATCAAAACGATAAGCAGCAATCCAGCATTGACTATCGCCCATTTCAAGGCGATCGGAAAATTGAAATCCTTAATGCCTAAAGGGGCTAAAATCAAAATTCCATATACCAATAAGCCAACGCCAAGGAAGAAGATGAAAGCGGAAGCGATGCGCAAAGGTATACTGACCCCTTCGTGAGCACTATAAGAGAGGCCACGAATAATCTCGCTTCCTCTTCCAAAGGAATTAAGCGTAACCATAATGAAAAAACCGAGCACTATTAGGTGAATTGCTATAAAAATCAATTCGATGATGTTGTTTGTCATCGTTTTGTTTTGCCAAATGTCAGCAATTGCTACGACTGCGCTTATTAAGCAAAAAATCGCAAGAATTATCCACATAGCAAGTAATCCGTGCAAAAAATTAAGTTCTTTCTTTGTAACCATAAACCTAAGACATTATAACACGCTAAAACAGATTACTAAGTTATTTTGATTGAATGACAAACAAATGAATTTGTTAAAAACGATCATGTTTTTGAATTGATTCATAAAGTTCCTTAGAAAATACCAATTCCGCTAACCGCCTTATGGTTTAAAACAAAATCTTTTAAAAACATTTAAGCAAAAAAGGATAAATTTTTAGATGAATTGTAAAACGGATTCTTTTTGCCTTGAACTTTGTTCACGTTTCATTGGCGGTGCTATAATCAATTCACGAAAGGGGTTCTTTTTATGAAATCCAAGAAAAAGAAAATTCTAATCACTTCATTATCCATTTTAGGCGCGATTGTTGTTTTACCAGCTGGATTTTTAGGAATAGTTGCAGCCTCAAGCGCTCTTAGAGCAACAAACGTCTCTAAAGATAGCACGATTGAAAACGTAACAGGCTTAGTCCAAGCCAAAGGAAAAGCCTTATATGATAAGGATGGAAGATACCTTTTGCTTAGAGGTGTAAATGCAGGCAACCTTCTTGTTTCTGAAGGCTGGCTTTCTCCTTATAGCGTAGGCGAAAAAACAAACAAAAACGGTGAGGTCGTCTTAGATAAAGATAAACTTCCTAAATACCCAGATCTTCCGATGGAAGAAACGATAAAAGGCTTTAATGCCAATCCAAATCTTACGGGCGCCCAAAGAAAAGAATTGATTGATGTCTATCGCGAGAATTGGTTTGGGGAAGAAGATTTTAAGAATGTCAAAAACATGGGGCTCAATGCCATTCGCTTGCCTTTCTATTGGCGTGATATTCTTGATGAGAAAGATGGAACGTATACGCTTAAGAGCGAAGAAGAAGCCTTTTCTTATCTCGACTCTTTCATGACTAATTGCAAAGAAAATCAGCTCTATTGCATTCTCGACTTGCATGGTGCCCCTGGTGGGCAAAATGGATATGAGCATTGCGGAACCGAAGAAAGCGATGACCTTTGGACTGTGGAAAAGTATCAGGAGGCGACCGTCGAACTTTGGAAATATATTGCCACCCATTATAGCAAAGAGAAACCGGAGTTAGGGCAATGGATTGCCACATACGACATCATGAATGAACCATGTGCTTATTTTGATAACAAAGACGCCGGAACGATCGAAAAAGTATGCGCGCCTGTATTTGATAAAATTTATAAAGGAATTAGATCGGTTGGCGATAATCACGTAATTACAATCGAAGGTGTATGGAGTTTCGATAATTTTCCTAATCCGGCTAAATACGGTTGGGAAAACATACAATACGAAACTCATTTCTACAATTGGTATCGAGATAAAGTTCCTTATTGGCTGCTTAACTGCTACCACGAATTAAAAAATTGGGGACACGATTATAACGTTCCTTATTTCATCGGAGAATTTACTTTTTTCGAAGATGCTGATATATGGGATTCTCAATTAAGCATGTATGAAAAGAGAGGGTATTCTTGGACGATGTGGACTTATAAAGCCTCTGTCAAAGGATGGTGGACAACCTCTTGGGGAGTGTATACTCAAAAACTTGATTTGAGAGACGGAAAGAGAAAAATTAATCTTAAGACTCAAACATATGACGAAATCAAAGCCGCTTTTGAAGCGACCAACACCAGATATTGCGAACTTTCAAACACGTATAAATACATCACGGATTTTCTTAATAAATAAAATTTTCTAAATGATATTCCCCGCCAATAGGAACCTTATTTTGGCATTGTCTTTTTTCATATGTTAGAGTATAGAAAAAGGAGAAAAACATGATCAAGTTCTTTAAGAGAAAAGACAGCAAAGATGTCAGAATGGTGCTCAATGATGAGAAGCCGAAATCAAACGAAATCGAATTGAAAGCCAATACATCTGATGGGGCAAAAGAGAAACACGTTCCTCTCATTAACAAAGAAGGCAATACCATTTCCGTTAAAGTCGGTAGCATCCTTCATCCGAGCATCATATTGCTTTTATTGTCTTAGTAACCGACAAAAGAGCAATCTTAAAAGATTTAGAACCTACGTCTCTTCCAGAAGCAATTTTCGAAATCTCAGACGATGAAGAAGTCTTATCGGCTTATGAATATTGCAATCTTCACGGCCTTTGGATGAAAGAAAACAAATAAAACAAAGGCCTTTTGCGGCCTCTATTTTGATTTTTTAACGAATACCATGTTTTTTCTGCGTTAAAAATTCACCCCATTAAAATCAAAGACAAGAAATATAATTTCACTTCTCAAATCGAAGTGCTTTTTCTTTATGGAAGTGATGAAAAACGGAAATTAAGTCTTTATATTAAAGAATTCCGAATCAAAGACACTATACACCGAGAATTTTCGCTAATTCATTGATGTATTTTAATGTTTTGCATGTGAGCCATGTGTTATCAACTCTTAATGATTTCTTTTTTGTGATTTTGGACAATAATCTTATTACCA
>CAVGNL010000110.1:0-5508 GCA_963630455.1 Prevotella sp. CAG:755 | reverse complement strand
GAATTAGCTTATTGTTTTCGAAAATTTATTTTTTGTTTTTTCTAGTTTTGTTTTCGAAGTGAAAAATAGAAGTGCGCAAGATTGTCTTTGAATATTATTTGACATATTTTAGTTTTTTAAAATCAATTTCAACTACAATGATGATAAATATTTTTAAAAAATAGTCATTCAAAAGCATCGACAAAATCTAAATTTTTATGAAAAGTTTTGTTAATAGTTCTGTTTTCCACACTAATTTTTGTTTACTAGTTAAATACTAATTTAATACTATTTCCATTCAACTGGCTTTTCTTCGCCGTTCCTTATTCTCTTAATATTAGCCGAATGCCTTATTATTAAAACAATCATAATTAAAGTGCTTATTGACGCCAATTCCCATCCATAAAAAGCACCTCCGCAATAACCTAGATTGAACATAAAATAATCCATGATACGTTGACCATCAGCATTTAAAATGATTCTTATCAAATATAGCGCCCATTGGATTATTGTAATGACTATGCTGCTTGCGATTGTTGAAATAGACATGATATGTTTCTTTTTAAATAAAGCGGTGAATATTCCTACGCATAGAAACAAATTTAAAAAGCCTTGTCCTCCCGTTGCCCCCATATAGCAAGCGACGGCCTTTCCACCTTTGAAATTAATCCATGGCGAAAAACAATGCCCCAACGCAACGAATAGAAGAACTAGATAGTTATAGAAAACGCCATCGTCCCAAATTTTGAAATTGTTTCTTATGCTCGATAATCTTAAAAATGCCCATACGTTCCAAAAAGCCACCACGGTTTTTAAAATATCCAAAGTAATGACGATAACGCCAACTTTTTTCCCAAACACTCTTCCGGAATTTGTTCCTCCAGAATTGTGCGAGCCGTAATTTCTTGGGTCTTTACCGAAGAATATTCTGCCAATAAGCACGCCATTTGGAATGCTTCCGAGCAAAAATCCATAAAGCGATACCGCAACAAGCACAAGAACATTACACATCGCATCATTCATATAGGATACCTCGCATAAAAATCTTAAATATTATCTATTAGATAACGTTACTTTTTCAACATACTTTGATATAATAACGAGTAGGTAGTTTAGACTTATGGACGATATCGAAAAAGCGGAAAGCAATTACACAGCTAGAAACATTGAGGTTTTAAGCGAATTAGAAGGCGTAAGAAAACGCCCTGGCATGTACATAGGAAGCACCAATTTGAGCGGTCTCCATCATCTTGTGTGGGAAATTGTCGATAATGCAGTCGACGAGGCTGTTAACGGCTTTGGTAAAAAAATAACTGTCACAATGATGAAAGATGGTTCAATAACCATCGAAGATGAGGGGCGTGGAATCCCTGTTGACATACACCCCCAAGCAAAAATACCAGCCGTGCAACTGATCTACACCACTTTGCATTCGGGCGGCAAATTCAACAGCAATTCCTATAAGGTATCTGGCGGGTTGCACGGAGTCGGAGCGACCGTAACCAATGCCTTGTCTGAATTTTGTGAAGTCACAATCTACCGCGATGGGAAAATATACCACATTTCTTTCCATAATGGCGGGAAGCTTCTCCAACCATTGGAAATCATCGGAACATCAAATAAACATGGAACGTGCGTGCACTTCAAACCTGATCCAACGATTTTCCCCAACGTTAAATTTTATTGGGATACAATTTACAATCGTCTGGAAGAAAAAAGTTATCTTTTAACCGGTGTTCATTTCATCCTCAAGGATCAAAAAACAGGAAATTCTCACGATTTCTACACAGAGCACGGCTTAAGAGAATATGTTCAAACCTTGACCCAAAACAAAACTCCAATCGGAGAAACTATAGATTTTGTCGATAAAAATAATCCAATCGTTGTAGAAATAGCCATGCAATGGTGTTCACAAGACTATAACGAAAACATCCTTTCGTATGCCAACGACGTCAAAACGGGCGATGGAGGCACGCACGAAGTCGGATTTAAGACGGCGCTCACGAAGACTCTTAACGATTGGGCACAGCAAAACGAATTAATTCGCCCAAATCAAACCATTGACGGAAGTGACATAAGAGAAGGCCTAACGGCAATCATTTCTGTTAAGGTTCCAGAAGAAAAACTTGAATACGAAGGACAGACAAAAGGGAAACTTGGCACACCAGAAGCAACTTCCGTCGTTTCTAATGCCGTTCAAAACTTTTTCACATATTATCTCAACGAACACAAAGAATTCGCTTTAGAACTAATCAAAAAATGCCAAGCTTCTAAGGAAGCGCGCGATGCGGCAAGAAGAGCAAAAGAAGCGGCTCGCGGAAACAAAAAGAAAACAGTTGATTATGTCATTTCCGACAAACTTGCCAGCGCTCAGTCAAAAGATTATAAAAACAACGAGCTTTTCATCGTTGAAGGTGACTCAGCGGGTGGATCGGCAAAAACGGGAAGAGATCGTCTTCACCAAGCGATATTGCCATTGCGCGGAAAGCCGCTCAATACCGATAGCGTCACGATGGAAAAAATCGTCAGCAATACAGAATTTTCAACTCTGATTCAAACGATCGGAGCTGGTGTCGGACAAGATTTCGACGCTTCCGAATCGAAATATGGAAAAATAATCATCATGACAGATGCTGATACAGATGGCGCTCATATTCAAACTCTTTTGCTGACTTTTTTCTACAATTTCATGAAGCCGCTTATTGATGCAGGAATGATTTATATCGCTCAACCTCCCTTATATCGTGTTTACAAAAAGAGCAATCCCGCAAATCATATATATTGTTGGAATGAAACTGAACTTGAAAAAGCTAAGCTAAAAATCGGCGCTGGATATGGCATAAATCGTTACAAAGGCTTAGGGGAAATGAACGCAAGCGAATTAGCAGAAACAACGATGGACAAAAAGAAACGCGTCTTGATGCAAGTTAAAATCGACGATCCATTAGTAGTTGAAAAAAGAATCAGCATTCTCATGGGAAAGGATTCCCAATCGCGTTGGAATTGGATTCAAGAAAACGTGACTTTCAACGAAGAAGATACCTTCCTTTCGGAAGTTGAGAAAGGCAAGTAGTTTATTATGGCAAGAAAAGCAAAAGAAGAAGCAATAATCGAGAATATCATTTCCGATACGCTTGATGAATTGATGGGCGAAAAATACTCCATATACGCTAAAGATGTCATTCAAGACCGCGCAATACCAGACGCTCGCGATGGTCTCAAGCCAGTCCAGCGAAGAATCATTTTCGATATGGCCAAAACAGGCAATACAATCGACAAGCCAACGAAAAAATGCGCGCATATCGTCGGAGACGTGATGGGGAAATTCCACCCGCATGGCGATTCTTCGATTTATGAAGCCTTAGTCCATATGTCTCAAAGTTGGGCCTATAGATATCCATTAATAGACTTTCAAGGAAACAATGGCTCTATTGATGGAGATGGTCCTGCAGCTTATCGTTACACGGAAGCTAGACTTAGTTCTTTATCGAACGAATTGGTTGCCGATCTCGATAGGGATACGGTCGATATGGAACTAACTTTCGACGATACCGAATTAGAGCCAACAGTCTTACCATGCCGTTATCCAAATCTTTTGGCCAATGGCGCAGAGGGAATTGCCGTTGGCATCGCCACGAGTATCCCTCCGCACAATCTTCGGGAACTTTCTAAAGCCATAGCCTATAGGATCAAGCATCCAAACTGCAATTTAGACTCCCTTTTGGAAATCATTCCTGGCCCGGATTTTCCAACTGGCGGAATAATGTATTCGAGTGAATCGCTAAAAGACATATACAGAATTGGGCGCGGAAAAGTTGTCATTTCCAGCAAATACGAGATCATTAACGATGAAGGCAAGCAAAAACAAATTATTATCTCTGAAATCCCTTATCGCACAAACAAATCCGAACTAGTTAAATCGATCGATCAAATACGACACGATAAAACGATTCCCGGAATCGAGGAAGTACGAGACGAAACCGATAAAAGCGGGATTAGAATCGCCATTGATTTAAAAGATGAAGCAAAGCCTGAAGCGATAATCGCTTATTTGCTAAACAAAACAGAATTGAAGGTCTCCTATAGTGCGCACATGGTTGCGATTGTCGACAATCGGCCTAAAACGATGACGCTTTTAGATTATTGTGATTGTTACATATCACATGAATTAGAAGTAATTTCGCGTAGAACAAAGTTCAATCTTGAAAAGGATAAAAACAGGGCTGACATCGTAAATGGATTAATAAAGGCCATTTCCATTCTTGATGAGGTCGTTGATGTAATCAGACATTCTAATGATAAAGCCGATTCGAAAATAAACATTCAAAACAAATTTGGTTTCAACGAAAGGCAATCAGAAGCCATTGTCACCATGCCTCTTTATAAGCTTTCGCACACAGATATAACGGTTTTAGAAGATGAAGCAAAGAATTTAAAAGAAGACATTGAGTATTTGACTTCTTTGCTTAACAATCAGGATAAGCGTGAAGATCTTATCATTTCCGAATTAAACAGAATCGCCAAAACATACGGAGACGAAAGAAAGACGGAAATACGTCCGGCCGAAGAAGAAAACGTCGTCATCAACAAACGCGACTTGATCGCCAAAGAGGATGTTTTCGTCGTTGCAACGAGAGACGGTTATATAAAACGTTCGAGCCTTAAATCCTGGAAAGGAAGCGGGGGGCATAACGGAAGTAGACCGGGAATCAAAGCCGGAGACAGTTTTGTTTTTGAGGCTCAATGCGTCACGACTGATTTCCTGATTCTCTTTACGATAAAAGGGAATTACGTTTATATACCAGTCAACGAGATAAAAGAAGCCAAATGGAACGATGAGGGTTTCCACGTTTCTTCGCTTGTCAACGTTTCTCCGGATGATAAATTCATCGGCGGATTCACGGTTAGAAAATTCCGTGGTGATCTTTTCATCGTCATGCTAACCAAAAACGGCTATGTGAAGCGTGTTAAATTATCTTCTTTCGAAGTCGTCAGAAAATCAAAGGCGATCGGAGCAATCCATCTTTCAAAAGGAGACGAATTAATCGATGTTTGCTATACCTCCGGTAATTCTAACTTATTCATCGCTTCAAAAGAAGGAAAGGCAATCTTCTACAATGAGAACGAAATAATCATCACAAACCCAAGAACTTCTGGGCAAAAAGCCGGCTCATTCAGAGGCAAAGAACTCGCTGGATTGCTTTCTTTTTCACCAGAAGAAAAACTCGGAAAGGTTCTGTTTGTAACCGATCGCGATCATACTAGAGTATTCGATATGAACAAAATGCCTTTAGCTCATCGTTTGGACAAATCCTTTACCTTATACGATATGTTTAAAAAGGAACCCCATTCTTTGATATATATGGAAAAAGTTGAGAACAAAGAAGCCCCTTATGTTCTTGACACCGTTTTAAACGATTTAACTAGGTTTGATGTTACTTTCGAGGATTTTTATCTCACCCCAATGGAAAAATACGCCAAAAAACCAGATGATTTCTTAGCCAAGAACAGAATCTTACGCATTTCAAG
>CAVGNL010000109.1:0-5769 GCA_963630455.1 Prevotella sp. CAG:755 | reverse complement strand
GGATACGCATGGCCTCCCAATCGAAACGAAGGTTACAAAAAGCGGTGTTAATAGAAAAACGACTCCCGTTGTCGATTTCCGTAACCTTTGCAAAGAATACGCTTTGAAGCAAGTCGAGCATCAAAAAAGGCAAATAAGACGTTTAGGGTGCCTAGGTGACTTTGATCATCCTTACATGACCTTACTTCCTGAATATGAGGCAAGACAAATTGATGTTTTTGCCAAAATGGCTCTCAAAGGGCTGATTTATAAGGGTTTGAAACCTGTGTATTGGTCGCCTTCGAGCGAATCCGCCCTCGCTGAAGCGGAAGTCGAATACGCAGACGTCCCCGCAAGGACTATGTATATCTATTTCGATTTCATCGATGGAAAGGGAATCGTTTCAAATGACGCGAAAATCATCGCTTGGACAACAACTCCTTGGACGGTCCCTGGCGATCAAGCCATTACATTGAATCCACGTTTTGAATACGGCTTGTTTGAAACAGAAAAAGGAAAATTCGTTTTCTTACGCAGTTTGCAAGAGAAGATTAAAGAAACTTTGGGATTCGAAAAATGCGATTTGCTAAAAACTTTCAAAGGACAAGATTTAGAATACGCGACAGTAAGACATCCTTTATATGCCAACAGGTCGTCATTGGTCATCGTTGCTTCTTTTGTCACGGATAGCGATGGAACGGGCTGCGTTCATACCGCACCTGATTTTGGCGTTGATGATTTCAACGCATGTGCGAAATATGGCATCGAGCCACTTAAACAAGTTGATGATAAGGGCATCATGCATCTCGATAGTGGTGATCCATGTGATGGGCTTTTCTATGAAGAGGCTAACAACAAGGTGGTTGATTTGCTCAAGGAAAATGGCCACTTACTCAAAGAAATAGATATCATTCACTCTTACCCACATGATTGGAGAACGCACAAGCCTATCATCTTCCGTGCGACCCCTCAATGGTTTTTCTCTATTGAAAACATCCGTCAAGATTTGCTTAATGCGGTGCATGAAGTCAAATGGAATCCGTCTTGGGGTGAAGACAAAATGGTCAATATGATCAAAGACAGAGGAGACTGGTGCATTTCCCGTCAAAGGGCTTGGGGCGTTCCAATTCCAATTATCTATAATGAAGATGGAAGCCCGATAATTGATGAAAAAGTATTTCGGCACATTCGTGAATTGGTCGCCAAAGAAGGATCGAATGTTTGGTGGAAATATAGCGCAAAAGAGCTTCTTCCAGAAGGATATGTTTCCGAAAAGTCGCCAAATGGCAACTATCGCAAAGAAACAGATATCATGGATGTTTGGTTTGATTCCGGAACTTCGTGGGCCGGAACGGTCCAAGAAAGAGGACTTAAATTTCCAACTGATCTTTATTTGGAGGGCAACGATCAATATCGCGGATGGTTTAATTCTTCCCTGATTTTAAGCGTAGCCTATAACGGTTGTGCGCCATACAAAGAAACTCTAACCCATGGTTGGGTGATGGATGAAAATTGGAATAAGATGTCCAAATCAGCCGGAAATGGCATCGATCCAAGCAAGGTTGCCAACCAATTTGGGGCTGACATACTTCGTTTATGGGCGGCTAGCGTTAATTTTGTTGCCGATGTGAGAGTTTCGGAAAATATCATTCAAAGCGTTTCTGAACAGTATAGAAAAATCAGAAACACTTTCAAATTTATGCTAGGCAACCTTCAAGATGGTGACGGAAAATCTTATGAGCAGCCGGAAACAGAACCTACTTTGTATCCAGCTGATAAATGGGTTTTTGCTAAGTTCGAAGCCGTCAAAAACAAAGTTTTAAAGGATTATGATTCCTTTGCCTTTGCGAGCGTTTCTATGTCTTTAACGAACTTCTTGGTTGAATTATCCAATTTCTATCTTGACTATGCCAAGGATATTCTTTATTGCGAAGAAGCGAATTCGCAAAGAAGAAAAGCCGTTCAGTACGTTTTATATAAAATTACTTTTGAGATGTGCCTTTTATTCAACCCAATACTTTCCTTTACGATGGATGAAGTTTATTCATTTATCCCTGGAGTGAAGAAGAATTCACCTCAATTAGAGGACATGCCAAAGGAAAGCCACAAATATTCGACAAACGTTCTCAAGGAATACGACGATTTCATGAACTTACGCTCGCTTGCGCTAAAAGCGCTCGAAGAAAAGAGATCTTCTGGCTTGATTGGCTCGTCAACCGAAGCTAAGATAAGCCTTTCATCGCAAAATGAAAATCTCGTTAATCTATTAAATAGCCTAAACGATGATGAAAAAGCTCGATTATTTGGCGTTTCAGAAGCTGATATCACCGTTGGCGAAGAAAAAATCATCGTCGAAAAAGATGATGACCCTGTATGTGAAAGATGCAGGAACCACAAGAAAGATGCTGTTCGTAGAGAAAACGGCATCGTTCTTTGCGAACGTTGCTTAACAGCTTTGGGTGCAAAATAATGGAAGAAACAAAGAAAGAAAAGAAAATAAACGAGAAAGGGAAGTTAGTCTGGAATTGGAAAAACTTCTTTTTCTCCTTTTCTTGGCTTGCGATTCTTGTGATCGCCATAGATTTAGCCTCCAAGTGGGGAATCGTTAATTATTTCAAAGCCAATCCTGGCGTGCGCCAAAATCCTCATATAAGCGGGAATTCGTTAGAAGTGATACCCAATTTCTTTTACTTAACTCTCTCGTTTAACAAAGGCTCGTCTTTTGGAATGGGTGATAATGTGTCATGGGCTAGATACCTATTTATCGTTATTTCTTGGCTTGCCTCGGCCGGAATTGTTGTTTATTGGCTAAAAAATCTCAAGAAAAAAGACCATTTGATTGACTGCATTTTAATGCTTGCGTTAGGTGGGGCTATAGGCAATGCGATCGATAGGACTTTTTATTGGGAAGGCGTAACTGGATTTTCTGGTGTCGTTGACTTCTTTCAGTTTTATATTTTTGGCTTCAATAACGATTCTTTTGCCATATTTAATTTTGCAGATGCAGCCTTAGTGGTGGCGATGGCAATGTTAATAGTCGTCATTCTTGTTCGTTCACTCAAAGAAGCAATCAAGAAAAAATAGAGGTTTTATGGAACGGATTATTGTCACTGAAAAAGATATAGGAAGACGTCTAGACGAGTTTCTTTTTAGCAGGAGTGTAGCGCCGTCTAGAAGCAAGGTGCAAAACCTAATTAAAGAAAATAAAGTGTTCGTTAACAATCATATTGAAAAATCCCATTATATCTTAAGACTTGCCGATGTGATAACCTATGAAAAATATACTAAAAAACAACTAGAGTTGAAGGAAGAGAACATACCGCTTGATATCATTTATGAAGATGATGAAATCCTTATCGTAAATAAACCAGCCGGACTTGTTGTCCACCCAGGAAACGGTCATGAGGACGGTACGCTTGCAAACGCTTTAATTTATCACGAGAAAAATTTGCCTCAGGGAGAAGGATCGTTTAGACCGGGATTGGTTCATCGTATCGATAAAGATACTTCAGGATTGCTTGCCGTCGCTAAGACTGACAAGGCTGAATTATTTTTAAAGGACCAACTTTCAGATCATTCGATGCATCGAGAATATATTGCCCTCGTGGATGGGATCTTTGAAGAAAATGACGGAAAGATTGACGCTCCAATTGGACGCGATCCAAAAAGTCCTGTAAAATTTTGCGTTAATGTTTCTAGAGGCAAGGAAGCAATTACTTTTTTCCATGTTTTAAAAAGATATCATGAGAATTGCTCTTTGATTTCTTGCCGCCTTTTGACTGGACGCACTCATCAAATAAGGGTGCATATGGATTACATTCATCATCCTGTCATCGGCGATCCCCTTTATGGGAAGGGGAACTGTGTTTTATACGACTCAGGTCAGCTTTTGCATGCCTATCAATTAACGTTTAAACATCCGAAAACAAAAGAAATGGTCACCTTTAACGCTCCTTTACCAAAGGAATTTCAAGATGTTTTGGCTAAGCTTCACGAGCTGAAGTAATTTTAGTCGCTTATTTTTTTATAGTTCGCCCAGCTAAGCTTGGCGACTTTTTTTAATTCATCTTTCCCGTATTTATCAATAAAATAGGGGATAAAAAGGTCAACATCTTGACCAGCGCCCAAAGGGAAATGCAGGGAGTATTTTTCATCTAAGGCTGCCATTTTGCGCAAAAAAGAGTACCTCGCGATTACGGAGGCGAGAGCAACAGAAGAAAAAAGAGATTCTCCTTTTGTATGGAAATTTATGTTTTTCAATACTATGTCCTCGCTCTTTAGGTACGAAAAGTATAGTTTCGGCTCGGCAAATTGATCTTGATAAACTTCTGCGTCTGGATGCTTTTGATATAGATTCAAAAGACATCTATTATGCATTTTCGCCTTAATGGCGTTCATATTGATTTTGTTATGAATTAGATTGAATTTTTCATTTGGAAGAGAAAGCTGCGAATATTCAAAATCATGAACAAGCTTAGGCCCAATCGAAAGAATATACTCATCATTCATTTTTTTTGAGTCATCTATTCCTAATTTTTTAAGCAAAGGCAAGTCGCTCTCTTTTATAAAGGAGGCACAAACGCATACGGGTCCAAAGAAATCGCCCGTTCCGACTTCATCTGAACCGATTTGCGGAAATTTATTGACGATGGCCGCTTCGATGTGGCCATCGGCGTTTTCGAATAATGGCATTTCTTTTTCGAAATGAGTATATGCCTCGGCTATTTTCCTTGAATTGATTCCTTGAAATACGGCAATTATTTTCCCTTTTTTGTTCGGTTTATAGATAGAAATCGTTGAGCCGTTCTTTTTGGCAAAGAAAGAGATATATTGATTTTGGTTGGCGACTTTATCTTTAGCGAAGGCAGAAATTATCTTTTCTTCTTCTTTTTCGGATATTGCTATCGATACAACGTTTGCCATATTTTCTTCCATAAACTTATTTTAACATTTAACGCCTTTGTAGGCATCATAAGCAAAGACAAAATGTTATAATCTCACCATGCAAGACATTTACGAGAAATTTGAATTTCAAAAAATAAGAGAAGCGCTAAAAAAGGTGGCTAAAACAGATATAGGCAAGGAAAAATCTTTGAATTTGATGATGTATAAAGATGAGGATTCCTTGCTTAATGAACTAAATATGCTTGAAGAAACAAGAAATCTCATCGCAAGATACGGGAATCTGCCTATCGATGTCTCTAGCGATTTATCAGGACCGGTTTCAATGGCCAAAAAAGGTGGCTGTTTAAGCGTTGATGATCTTGAAAGAATCGCTAATGACGTAAAAAACACCGAAGACATACTATCGTTTTTCAAAAAAGTCAATGATTCGCCCCTGTTATTGGAATATGTTAAGAATTTTCCACATCTATCATTTTTGGAGAATGATATTCATAAGGTCATCGCACCAGATTTGACGATATTCGATAGCGCTTCTCCGAAATTAAAAGCCATTCGTTTGGCCATTCGTCGCCTTGAGGCATCGATGAAAAAGAAACTTGGATATGTTTTGGACGCAAATAAAGAATTTCTTAGCGACAACAATTTGAATTTAAAAAACGGGCATTATGTTTTGCCAGTCAAAAATTCTTATAAAAACAAGGTTAAAGGCATTATTCAAGATGTTTCTAATACTGGTGGAACAACCTTTATCGAACCTGAACTTTTGGTTGAACTAAACAATAAGATGGTTGAATTACGCAATGACGAAAAAGAAGAAATTCATCGGCTGCTCATGGAACTTTCTCAAGAAGTCTCGGGTTCTTCCGAAGCGATTATCGAAAATAA
>CAVGNL010000108.1:0-5881 GCA_963630455.1 Prevotella sp. CAG:755 | reverse complement strand
GCAGTGGCTGCCATTGCTGCAGCACGAACTTCAAAGTGTCTTCCCATAATAAAAACTCCTTTTTTGACTTTGGTATTTTATCACTAGGTTAGAAAGGCTAGTAGATTTTTTTCATTTCGTTTTCTTAAAAGGCAAATTTAAGTTTTCAATAGGTTTCAAATCATGCCTTTTAACAAATCTTCTCATCCAATCATAAGGGCTTGTTTCTAATTCCCATGGACGATGATTATCAACTCCGATAATGCAAGAGACACCTTCTTCTTTTACTAGATACCAGAATTGCTCATTTGGATAAAAAACCTCGAAATCCTCTTCTCCTTTTCTCTTGCCCCACCTAGAGGGACCCATATTCAATTCTAAAATCATATTTTCTTCTTTGGCGACTTTAATTATTTCTAAAGCAACATCTTTTGCAAAATCATCCCAAATTCCATACCATTGCATAAACAAATCAGGGTGGGCGACATAAATGAAGTTGCCAGATTTGATACCCGCGATTAAGTCATGCATGTATTTGATTGTTGCTTCTTTTTTATCCTTCAATTGACCGTAAAAAACAATTTTGTTTTTATCTTCATCGAGATAACAATGCTGACCGATAATTAAATAATCGACCGTCCCCTTCCGAAGAAGGTCATCATAATATTGGGCATAGGCATCGTAGTACCATTCCGCTTCAAAGGCTAATTTAATATCAATCTTATTTTTATATTTCTCTTGCAAAAACCGCACGCTACGAAAATAATCCGAAGCATCTTTCTCGTAACTCCCTCTCATTCCGTTTTGCTCTCTTCCGGGCAACATAACATGATCACTGAAACCATATATTTTGTAACCGTTTTTTATTGCTGAAAGAACAAACTCCTCATCTTCTCCCTCTGCGTGACCGCATCTTTTCGTATGAGAGTGATAATTTACTTTAAATGGCTCGTTAAGCATACAAAACCTCCTCAAGAATTAAACCTACCGGATCGGCTTTATAAGATATAATTTTTCTTTTTTCTGAGGTCAATAATTCTGAAACTTCCTCTAAACTCATTTTTCCTAAGCCTACCCTAAAAGCCACACCAATCATAATTCTAATTTGATAGGTCATAAAACCATTGGCTTCCAATAAGACAGACACGTGTCCTTTCTTTTCTGCCGTTTCGATTCGTTTTATTTTTCTGATGAAATTATCGATATCTTCAGGTTTGGAGGTGAAATTTTTGAAATTATGCTCGCCAAGATATAAATCCAAGCAAGCCTTAAATTTGTTTAAAGAGAAATTCGGAATTTGCAATTGGTACTCAAAAGGCGAAAGAACGTCTCTTTCGCCATAATGAAAGGAATATGAATAAACCTTTCCGCAAGAAGAATGCCTTGCGTCAAATGAATGCTCCACTTCTTTAAGGGAAATGACGCATATGTCATTTGGCAAAAGACGATTCAAAGCTATGCGGATTTTTTCAACGTCATCAATGCCTTTTTGACAAACAAAAGTAAATGTCTGCCCTCTTGAAGAGACTCCTTTATCGGTCCTTCCTGCTCCATGAATTGTTATTTTGTGATCTAATAATGAAGAAAGGGTCTCTTCGAGTTTGCCTTGAATTGAAGGATATTCTTTTTGTTTTTCAAAGCCCCAATAATTTTGGCCATTATATTGAACTATACCGAATAATTTCATTTAAGAGCCAATCCAAACAAAAGAGAAAATAAATCTGTTCCAGTTATCGAGACGTAGTAGAAAGAAGCCGCTATAAGAGAAACGATCATAAATTCAAGTAAATCCCACCATCTAAAATGCAGCTGACGATATTTTGTTCTTTTGGTCAGAGGGTCATAGCCTCTGCACTCCATGGCATTTGCTAGCTCATCAGAACGCACGAACGACGAAACGAAAAGAGGAATTATAAGCGAGATAATGGCTTTGAATTTAGCGAATATATGTCCATGCTTAAAATCAACCCCTCTGGATGACTGCGCTTTCAATATTCTTTCAACATCTTCAAGAATCGTCGGAATAAAACGCAAGGCAAGCGAAATAATCATCGCCAAAATAGGAGTAGGAACGCCAATCCAGCGCAAAGGAGACAAATACCAATCTAATCCGTCGGTCAAAGATAAAGGCTTGGTTGTTGCCGTTAAAACCATCGACAAAGAAAGCATAATGACCAATCGAAGGAAAACCTTCCCCGCTTCAAGCAAACTTTCATAATAGATTTTGAAATTGCCAATGGTAAAATACCAATTTTCATTTCCCTCTGTATAACGTGGGACAAGGATATAAATCAAAAGGAGAAAAACGACCATGAACCATAAACCGCTTAAAGACTTTAGAAGGGTGAGTAAAGACATTCTTGAAAACCAAAGCAAAATCAAAGTCAGAATAAGCAAAATTCCTAACATCGTGAATGTCATCGTCCAGGTTGGATAATTAACAAAAATGGCGACCATCAAAACGATGAGCGAATAGATCTTTAACCGTGGATCCATTCGATGAACAAAAGAGTTGTAAGGCACATAACGGCCCATCACAAAGCTAGCCATTATTTTTTCTCCTCACTATCGCTTCAGCTAAGTCGCCTACTGTGCGCATATTTGCCGTGTCAATTTCGAATCCTTTGTTTTTTAAACGAAGAGCAAAATCGAAAATATGGGGGTTTTGTAGGGAATAATTAGTTAAATCATCGCCAAACAAGTCAGATGGAGCGCAAACTTTTTCAATTTTCCCATACTCCATCACAACAACTTTTTCCGCATATGCAGCAACTAAATCCATATCATGAGTCACAAGAATTACTTCCGTTCCATTGGTCTGTATTTGCTTGAAAAGATTCATGGTTTCTTTGGCTGCAGCTGGATCGAGTCCTGCCGTAGGTTCGTCGACAATCAAAACATCTGGCGAAGTGGCCAAAATCCCAGCGATGGCAACCTTTCTTTTTTCTCCTCCAGAAAGCTCAAAAGGACTTCTTTCAAAAAAAGTCTCATTTAAGCCGACTTTTAAAAGGGCCTCATGGGCAAGCTTTAAAGCTTCTTCTTTCTTGATGCCGAAATTCTTGGGCCCAAAAGCCACATCTTTTTCGACACTATCTTCAAAAAGTTGATATTCTGGAAACTGGAAAACAAGACCCACACGTTTCCTTAAAGCCTTAATATCTTTGCTTTTATGCTTTTGATAAATACGTTTCCTTTCTTCTTTGGCTTTGTTTTTTTCTTCTGCTGTAAGTGATTTCTCTATCTTATATTTCTTTTCGGGATGATTAATGTAACCGTAGACATCAACATATCCATCGGTAGGAGAAAGTAAGGCATTGATCATTTGAATCATGGTTGATTTGCCCGATCCAGTTCTTCCAACGATTGCCAAAAACGTTTTGTCTTCAATTGAAAGGGAGATGTTTTTTAAGGCAGAACTTTGAAAAGGGCTTTTTGGATTATAAGTGAAAGAGAGATTAACAAATTCTATCGGCATAAGAATTCCTCCAATTTCTCTTCCGTGTCTATATCTTCTGGAATTTCAATGCCTCTCTCCACTAAAGCCTCTTTTAAAGCGACAAAAAAAGGCGAATCAAGATGAATTTTCCTTAGTTCATCTTTATGCGAAAAGACCTCTTTCGGTTTCCCTTGCAAGACTATTTTTCCCCCATTCATGACCAAAACATAATCAGCTTTAAAAGCCTCTTCGACATCATGAGTAATCGATAAAACGGTCAGCGAAGGATTCGCCTTCCGCAAAGAAAAAGTAATATCCAAAATATCTTTTTTGCCGATTGGATCAAGCATTGAAGTTGCTTCATCATAAATTATCAAATCTGGATGCATCGCCAAGACGCCGGCGATAGCAACACGTTGTTTCTGTCCGCCAGAAAGATTTTCCGGAGCTTTATCAAGGGAATCGAACATCCCGACTTTTTTTGAATATTCTTCGATTATTCCATCCATTTGTTCAGAAGGAATTTGTCTATTTTCCAAGCCAAAGGCGATATCATCCCTTACGGTTGAGCCAACGAATTGATTATCGGGGTTTTGAAAGACAAGGCCGATTCGTTTTCTGAGGGAAAAAAGATTTTCTTTGTTAAGCTCTTTGCCAAAAAGAAGAATCTTTCCCTCATAGGAAGTTATGAGACCAGAAAGAAGCTTGGCCAAGGTTGATTTCCCAGAGCCATTATGGCCGATAAGCGCGACATATTTTCCTTCGGGAACATCAAAAGAAACAGAGTCAACCGCTTTGATGTCGTTTTTATCGTAGGAATATGTGAGGTTTGTAACTTCAATAACGTTCATCTTTGGCTTATTTGCACGACCTTTCCTTCGTATTTTGTGATTTTAACGCCAGCCATCGTGAGAATGTTTTTTGAAGCCTGGTAGATAACATCGTTTGAATGCTTATCGTCCAAATAAATCATTTCTTTTATTCCCACTTGAACAATCGCTTTCGCACATTCGTTGCACGGAAAAAGAGTTACATATATTTTGCAGCCATTTAAATACCCACCATCCCTTGTATTTAAGATTGCATTAAATTCAGCGTGGCAAACATAGAGATATTTGCTATCTAAGCCTTCTCCATGGCCCCAAGGGACAATTTCATCGTCTACGCCACGTGGCATACCATTATAGCCAATCGAAACAACCTTATTCTCTTTATCGACAATGCATGCTCCAACCTGTGTTGAAGGATCTTTGCTTCTTAGCGCGCTAAGTTGAGCAATCCCCATGAAATATTCGTCCCATGAAATGTAATCGTCGCGATGTTTCTCTGACATAACAAAAACTCCCTATGCGTTCTAAAGTATATATTTTAAATCACGTTTGTTCACCTAAAAATAAATGTTATTTATTTCAGTTTGACGATTAATCCTTCATAAGGACGCAAACGCTTTTTATAAGTAAAACCAGCGTGAGGGTAATTAGAAAATAAAACCTGGCCAACCAAAGATGACAATTTATGAGGCAACCTTTGCGCTTCGTTTGTTAAATTCAAAATGACAAAAAGCATCTCTCCTCTATAAGAACGATAGAAAGCCATCATATTTCCGTTTGTCTTTATTGGTTCGAAAGAACCGTAGATGAGAGTTGGATTGTTTTTTCTGAAAGCAATCAGCTGTTTATAAAAATTCAAAATCGAGTCCTCATCATCGTTTTCCTTTTTAACGTTAATTTTTGCATAATTCGGATTCACCGGGAGCCATGTCTGATTATTGCTTGAAAAGCCCGCATTCTTTGAATCATCCCATTGCATAGGAGTTCTAGCATTATCTCTGTTGCAATTTTGAATCAATTTTAAAACCTTTTTCTTGGAAAAATGGAATTTCGGCAAGAGATTCAATAAATAAAAATTAACCGGGTCCATGTATTCATTGGGCGTGAATAAAGGATAATCGACCATTCCGATTTCCTCTCCTTGATAAATGAATGGCGTGCCTCTTAAAGTTAAAATAATCATTGCAAGCTCTTTTGCTGATTCTTTGTAAAATTCTTTAACGTCTCCGAAGCGATTTATGGATCGTGGTTGATCGTGATTTTCCAAGAAAAGAGTGTTCCAATTTAATTCGCGTTGCCAATCAAAAAGAGTTTTTTTGAATTTTTTAGGTTTAAATCTCGTTTTGAATATCGGAACAAGAAATTTATCGGAATTGACTGTGTCGAATTGAAAAACTAAATCTAGTTCCTTATCCGTAAATCTTCTAGCATTTTTAAAATCAACATTGTAAGTCTCTCCGACAACCATGCAGTCATATTTGGAAAAAACGTCTTTATAAATTTGGCGGAGGATTTTATGGTTGCCTTCCTTCATTAGATATTTTTCTTGCCCAGTTACCCAAAGGCTTCTTTTTCCATCGTCAAGATTTTCCTTCCAAATCTGGTTGATGACATCGCAACGGAAGCCATATATTCC
>CAVGNL010000107.1:2162-3166 GCA_963630455.1 Prevotella sp. CAG:755 | reverse complement strand
CTTATAGGGAGTGAAAACAACCCGGATAAGATCCTATTTGATGACGAAAAGGGTTCACTGACCTACGAAGAGACAAAAAGAGCGGTTCTTTCAATCGCCTCGTATTTGAAAAACAAAAATATTTTCAATCAGCCAATTCTTGTGCCTGTAAAACGTTCGAAAGATGTCTTATTGCTTTTTTTGGGAATAGCTTGCTCTAACAACTATTACGTGCCAGTCGATATAGACACAAAATCAGAAAGGCTAAAAGACATCATTGAAATAGGGAACATCAGATACGCTTTTGATTTCGATAATCGGAATTTAGAATCGTTGTCATTCGAAGAAGCAATCTCTTCTCCTTGCACTAAATCCGATTATGAAACTTTGAAAAACAAATTCAACAAAAACAACGCTTTATATTTGATGTTCACTTCTGGCTCAACCGGCAAACCTAAAGGTGTTTTAAAATCTCATGACAACATTTTAGCTTTCATTGAGAATTTCAAAGAAACGTTCTTAGATATCGAAAAACATCAAAACATCGCCAATCAGACGCCTTTTTATTTTGATGCCTCAAGTAAGGATATTTATTTGGCGCTTGGCTTAGAAGGCACGCTTTACATCCCGAACAAAGAAGTATTTGTTTTGCCTAATAAATCCATTGAATATTTGAATTCAAAACAGATTTCAATGATTATGTGGGTGCCTTCTGCCCTTACGATGATAGCTAAAATCAGGGTTCTTTCTTTTATCAAACCAAAATTTCTTAAATACGTTTTCTTCATTGGCGAGGTGTTTCCAAGCAAATATTTGAATATATGGTATAGAGCAATGCCGGAAACGAAATTCATCAATTGGTATGGTTCGACGGAAACGGCTGGAGCTTGTTTATTTTATCCGCTAAGCAAAGAACTTGGCGAGGATGAGATCGTTCCAATCGGAAAGCCGCTTGCCAATAACCTTGTTAAACTAGAAAATGGCGAAATATGCATATCTTCTAGACAAATTGCTTTATGTTACGT
>CAVGNL010000107.1:0-2152 GCA_963630455.1 Prevotella sp. CAG:755 | reverse complement strand
ATATATCTCCATACTGGCGATTACGCCGAATATGATAAAAACGGAAATCTCGTTTTTAAAACAAGAAAAGATTTTCAAATTAAGCATTTAGGTTATCGAATCGAGCTACAGGATATCGAAGCGAGCGTAATGTCAATAAATTATATCGCATCATGTTGTTGTTTATACGTCAAAGAAAAGATAGTATTAGTTGTCGTCTTAGACGAAATAAGAAGCGTTGGCGAAATCTTTGCTGATTTGAAACCAATTCTAGCTGATTATATGAGACCAAATAAGATAGTCATAAAAGAAAAAATGCCTTTAAATGCTAATGGAAAAATAGATCGTGTTTTATTAAAGAGGGAAATGGAGAATTGAAATGAATGGAGTTAAAGAAAAAATAATAGAGATTCTTGCTGATATTCATCCTGACATCGAAGATTTCGAATCGATTAAGGAATTGGTTCATGGCGGAACTCTAAATTCTTTGGATATTGTTATGCTTGTTGGCGAACTATCGGATGCTTTCGATATTGAAATACCACCGGCCGAAATCAGCTACGAGAATTTCGATACGGTCGATGGACTTGTGAAGATGGTCGAAAAGCTTTCTGATTAATATGGATATATCGATCTTGTTCTCTTTTTCAGGCTACACATCGTTTTTATTCATACCTTTTTTTGTTGTCGCCTTTATTTCATATTGGCTGACAAAAAAACCTTATAGATACATAACTCTTCTGATTTTTTCCCTCCTCTTCTACGGACTTATAAGTTGGAAATCACTCTTTTTCATCGTTTTTACAATTGTTTCAATGTATTTTTTCGCTAGAGGCATATCGAAAAACTTGAAAGAGCAAAAAGAATACATTCAAGCTCATAAAAACGAAATGTCTATTGAAGAAAAGAAAGCTTACAAGGAAAAGCAAAAGAAAAAACGCAAAACATATTTGATTCTTTCAATCGTTTTAAATGTCTTGATGCTGGGCGTTATGAAATACACGGACTTCATGATTGGCAATGTCAACGGCATAATTCATTTATTTAACAAGGATTTTTCATTGGGGAACTTAAACTTATTCTTACCTCTAGGTATCTCGTTTTTCGTTTTCCAAGCAATCGGATACATTGTTGATGTATATTGGCAAAAAATCGACGCCGAGGGGAATTTTTTGAAATTTGCCCTCTTTTTGGCTTACTTCCCAAAAATAATGCAAGGCCCAATCGTAAGATACGAAGAAATGAAAGATACTCTCTTTGGCGAGCATGATTTCGATTACAAAACCGTTACTGATGGCTTAAAAAGAACGTTATATGGCTATATGAAGAAACTGGTTATCGCCGACACTCTTGTCGCCTTTATTCGCTTTGGTTTCAATAATCCGAGCTCTTTGTCGACTCTAGAAGCCATGCTCGTCGTTCTCTTCTATTTCATTCAAGATTATTGTGATTTCTCGGGATATATGGATATTTCCATGGGTTTATCCAACACTCTTGGAATAAGGCTTCCGGAAAACTTCAATCATCCGTATTTTGCCATCGGAATCGATGATTATTGGAGAAGATGGCATTCTACGCTTGGCGCATGGTTTAAGGATTACATTTTCTACCCTCTTTCCATTTCGAAATTCTCTTTAAAATTAGGCAAAGGCGCTAAGAAAATCTTTAAAGATTTCGGTAAGAAAGTCCCAGCCATTTTCGGACTTACGGTTGTTTGGCTGATAACCGGATTATGGCATGGCGCGAGTTGGAACTATGTTTTATGGGGCTTATACTACGGGATTATCATCATTCTATCCGTTTGTTTCCAGCCTTTAATCAACAAATTTTACGAAAAAACAGGTTGTAAGAAAAATGTCTTTTGGTTAATTTTCCAACACATCAGAACCTTGTTCTTTTTGCTAGTCGGCAAAATTATATTCATGGCCCCATCCTTAGCGGATGCTTGGACGATATTCGCCAAATGTTTTGACTTCGTTTCCTTCCGCCTCGATATCACCAACCTCAATAATCAATTGGGCTATATTTCAATGATTGCGGCTTTATCCTTGACGGTTCTTGTATTTGTCGTCGATCTTGTCCAAGAAATCAAGCCTCAAACTACTTTTCTTGAAAAATTCGATTCTAAACCGCTTTGGGTTCAATGGCTCTTGCTGATTCTTTTGATTGTAGT
>CAVGNL010000106.1:0-2354 GCA_963630455.1 Prevotella sp. CAG:755 | reverse complement strand
TAAAAGAAATCGATTCATATGCTTTCTATCAGAATTCTCCTTTATCAAATATCAATTTTGCCGAGGGATTGGAAGATATCGGCGACAGCGCTTTCTATGGTTCTCTTAAAATAACCTCATTATCATTCCCTGCGTCTTTGAAAAAGATTGGTGCGAACGCTTTCTTTAAGTGCGATCGTCTTTCGGAGCTTTCTTTTAAAGAAGGAATCGAAGAGATTGATGATTCGGCTTTTTCAAACGAAACAAACATCACCTCTATTTCTTTCCCTTCCTCTTTGAAAAGAATAGGGAACAGCGCTTTTAGCGTCTGCGATAAATTGGCAAGCGTTTCCTTTGCCGATGGTTTAGAGGAAATTGGTGGCAGCGCATTTGCCTTGTGTTCCTCCTTAAATTCAATCTCTTTGCCAAAAACCTTGAAAAAAGTTGGTTCAAATCCTTTTTATGCGATTTTAAAGCTCAATGAAACAAACTTTACGATTTCTTCTTATAATGACTATTTCTGCATCGTCGATGGCGTTCTTTATAGCAAAGATATGAAGAAACTCATTTCGTATCCTTATGGCAAAAGCAATGAGGAATTTACAATTCCTGATGGCGTGGCTGAATTATCATGTCAAAGTTTCCGCTTGGTCGACTCATTGAAAACAATCAACATGCCAACAAGCGTTACCAAACTCGATGAATGCTTCTATGGGATGACGTCATCGTTGACCATAAATTACAAAGGAAGCAAAAATGAATTTAATTCTATCGATAAAATCGGAACGAATGAAGAAAGTTGGAAAGAATCGTCTACTGTAACCGTCATTTGTTCTGATGGAACGATTTCCTAATTTGCAATCACTTTATGTGGGGTAAGAAACTTACCCCTTTTTTATTTTTTTATCATCGATAAAATTTCTGAAGTTTTTCAATTATCTCTTTTAGTCAGTCGTTCTAACGAAATATAGCTGATACTCGAGGTTGATTCAGCATATGTTTTATTTGTCTCCCAAGTTTGATTAGATAATTTCACCTTAACCGAAGCGCCATTAGAACCATTCTTACCCACTGATTAGTAGCTTCGGCAAGCATAAGATAATCCGAAGAAGATTTTTGCGTAAAAGTATTTTCGCTTAAGGCAACGACAACAGCTATATTGGTCAAATAGAACATAGGAACTCCACTACTCGTAACTTCAAATACGCAATTGGTGGCGTTAAAGTAATCGATTTCTTCGCTAAAGTCTCTTGAAAAAGATTGATAAATAAAGATACCGCCAACATCAATCGGATGTTTCGAAGAATTGGAATCGCTGGTCCCTGTTCTATTTCCTAGACCTGTGCAGCTGAAATTGCATTCATTTAATGTTGCGCTAGAGCCCCCCTTTTTTCGACGACCACCTTTTGGGCGCTATTGGCAATCCCGGTTGAATTTTATACGGTATCGAATCCGTAGAATAAATCAGCGGAGAACCATTTGAATTAGTTTCTAGGCTCATATTTGTGGTAACGATACTCCCTCCGCCTCTGTCGTTAGCCAGCGAAGCGCCTGAAACTCCTTGGGTGAAAATGCTTACATTATTTGCACTGATCAATCCGCCATACGTAAAAATGTTTGCATACTCAATTGTTGCGCTCGAAGAAGAACCTGCAACGACAATGCCGGAATCGATTCGTAAAAGTTATAGTCATCGCTTACTTGCCCACTGGAAGCGGGGCTTCCAGATTTTAAAACATTAACATAATTTGAATTGTTACCGATAATATTTAGTTTGCCGCCGTTTATAACCAAAAACGTTACTTGGTTTGAAGAGTTCGAAGCGCTAGCATATTCACCGGAGTAAATATTCACCGTAACTCTATCAATCAAATAAGCGACTGATATAGTCTTTGTAATCGTTTGATTGCCGTATTTAAAAGAAAGAGATGAAAAACCACTTATAATTTCATTTCCGGATGTATCATATATTTTTTCAATTGAAGATCAGCTCACGCTTCTCGAAGACGCTGAATTAGTTTCGGCTGGTGATGAATTTGATGCTGAACTAGTTTGTTCTCCATTGTAACAAGAAGGGCATGTAATCATTAATGTCAGTCCTAAGATCAAGAGACTTTTTTCATAATTATTTCTTCCTTATTTGCGAGCTGATTTTAAAAAAGGAGAATTAAGCGGAACTTAAAAACAGATTTTTTCAGGCATCGTTCAAGAACATAACAAACGTCTCTTTTCATTGATTCATGAGCAAATAAGAAAGGAATATGGCTGTTTTATGGTGGATTTTTAATTATTTTAATTATGGGAGAATCATCTATCGTGTTTTTTGCTGATGGTTATTCTTCCGCTTTTTTATTTTTTATAATCTTGTCAATCAT
>CAVGNL010000105.1:0-8445 GCA_963630455.1 Prevotella sp. CAG:755 | reverse complement strand
ACATGATGATATCTGCACCGATATCTTCTTCGATTTGAATGACCTTTTCTGGCGTGAACATGTCTTTGTCGCCATTATAAATATTGCGGAACTCAACGCCTTCCTCGGTTATTTTTCTTGTTTTTTGGAGGGAAAAAACCTGGAAGCCGCCTGAATCTGTCAACATCGGTCCATCATAATTCATGAACTTATGCACCCCTCCAGCAGCCTTGACTATATCCTCTCCTGGTCTTAGGTGAAGGTGATAGGTATTAGCAAGAATCACTCCCGATCCCAAGGATTTAATTTCCTCAGGGGAAAGGCATTTTACGGTTGCGTTTGTGCCAACTGGCATAAACATCGGAATTTCCACCTCTCCGTGAGGAGTATGCAATATTCCATATCGTGCACCGGTTTGTTTGTCGATGTGTTTGATTTCCAAATAAAAAAGTTCTGAATTCATATCGATGAGATTTTATCTCTATTGAGATTATTTTTCAAAAAGCTTAGAACTTGACTTGCTGATGCCTGATGGGTTTAAAGACTTTGTCGAATATTTTAAGCCGGCAGATTATCATCCATAGCAAGTAGCCAAGAGCCATTGCCCCAAGCTCTCCTAAAGCAACCCATCCTCCTTGGACTACAAAATCTTTCATCGTCCCTACGGGGCTCATAAAAATCCATGTTAGCTCTGCCCCAACAACCAAGCCGTTGATGATGACTGGATAAATGATTGCCATCCAAAGCCATTTAGAGGCATAGCTAATAAGCAAGCAAGAAATAAGCGTAGCAAGAGTGCCTAACAACATATCCCATGGTGAGAAGGAATAAATATTGGAAAGCAAGCACCCAATTGACATCCCGATAGCGAAATCCGGACGCCAGAAGCAAAGAAGACCCAACGCCTCAGCGATTCTCATTTGAAACGCATTATAGGAAATAGGCGCGGTAAAAGAAGTTAAAACAAAATACACCGCCGCAACAATGGCGTTTTGGGCTATGTAGATTATCAACGTATGAGTATCGATACGTCTCTTTTTCTTGTTTTGAGGATCACCCTCCTCAGATGGGGTCTTTGAAAAGACTTCATTTTGATCATTATTGGCCATGATCTTGACCTCCTTGTTTTTTAGGCGTGGTTCAGAGGATAGAACACGCTGAGAGAGAGTATATCGCAAAAAAAAGGCTCTCTCCACTACTTTAGAATTTTAGCTAGGCCACCAAGAGCTGTTTCTTTATAAGCCTCTTCAAGAGCATCGCCCGTTAATTTCATCGCGCTTACGACATTGTCGAATGAGACTTGATTCTTTCTTATTGGGGCAACGTATTTGGCATACAAATAGGCGCCGCATGCGCGAAGAGCGCCCATACCGTTACGCTCAATGCAAGGAATAATCACATATCCATCCACCGGATCGCAAGAAAGCCCCAAAAAATGTTCCATCGCACATTCTGCGGCGTATTCCTGGGCAAATAAAGATAACCCTTTGATATAAGAAAGAGCGGCCGCAGCCATGCTAGAAGCCGTGCCTATTTCTGCTTGGCATCCGCCAATAGCCCCTGCAATCGAAGCGTTTTGTTTAACGATATTTCCAAAAATCCCCGCCACAAATAAGGCATCTATCAATTTGTCTTTGCTAACGCCTTGATTTTTGTATTCATAATAAAGAATCGCTGGCAAAACACCGCTAGATCCGCATGTCGGAGCCGTTATGACTTCTTCTCCTGAAGCACTGCTTTCGCCAACTGCATAAGCATATGAAGTGATGAGAATTTCTCTTTTTGCGTCTATGTCTTTGATTTCTTCTGCTTGCTTATAGATTTTGCCTGCTGAGCGTTTCCAAACAAGCCTTGGATTGTTATTTGCCGGTATTAGAGAATCTTTCTTGAGGCCGTTTTCTATTGAAGAGAACATTCTGTCTAGGGTTAAGGAAAGATATTCAGTTATGGATTTATCTTCAAAGCAAAGAGCAAAATCTTTTAAGGAGACCAATTTCTTCTCCGTCATGTGACGTTTGACTTCTTCGAAATTGCGGAAAGGATAAATGTCCTTTTCCACTACCCGAAGATCATCATTGGAAGTTATTTCCCCTCCGCCTAAAGAAGAATAATGTTTTTCAAGGATTTTTTGGTTATTGGAATATGCTTCAAAACCCATGCTTAATGGATGCTTAACAGGCGTTGTGTGGTCTAGTTTTATTTCTGCATCATATGGTTTTAGGGCGTTTATTATAGCTAAATCACTATGATGGCCGCTGGCTGTAAACGAAAGTGAGCCATAAAGAGTCACAACAATCTTATCAACATTAAGACCATTTAAGAGTTCTTTAAAAGACGAAGCCGCATTTGATGGAGCGATTGTGTGTGAGGAAGAAGGCCCTGGACCATAACGAAATAACTTACTAATTGATTTCATAACCATTCTATTTTAAGACATTTATCTAAAATGTATTTATAGCAATTAACTTTTCTAGGAAAAACCTCTAAACTATTCGGGTATGCGAAATTTAATTGTCTTATCAGCTATTCCAGGAAGCGGAAAGTCGACATGGGCAAAGAAATATCAACAAGAACACAAAAATGTTTTTATTGTTTCAAGCGACTCAATCAGGAAAGAGCTTTTTGGCTCAGAATCTTCCTTTGAGAATGAAGGCTTGGTTTGGGAAACTTTCAAAAAGCGCTTAAACGAACACATTGAAGATATGGATGATTTAACGGTCATTGCTGATGCGACCCATTTAAGCAATCAGTTAAGAAAGCTGTATTATGATTTAACTCCTAAATTTGATAAGCATACGTTGGTTATCTTTGACGTTCCTTTTGAAGTGGCTTTATACCAGAATTCGTTAAGGGAGAGAAAGGTCCCAATGCAGGCGATGGAGAAACTCAAAAAAGAATACGAGTTGCCTTCTAGGGAAATAGAGACTTTATATGATGAGATTATCTATATAAGAGATATTTCTCCTGAAGCAAAACGTTATCTTGAAAACAACTGAATCAGGCTTGATTGCCTGATTTTTTAAAAAGAAAAAGGCCTGAATCAACAAGCCTTTGGAAATTTAGTTTTTGATCAATAATCAAATTTCTTTGATTTGAATGAGTCGTTATTAGCGAAGTATGCGATAGCGAAAGCGCCAAGAATGAGCAACGATCCAAGGACGATAGCCATAACGCCAAAGCCAAGGTCAAAACCTTGCACTCCTTGTCCCAACTTATTGTATAAATGTACATCGAGATAAGAGTTCTTCGAACCAGGAATATATTGATAGGCAATATCCATAATTCCATAAGTCAATAAGCCAACGCCAGTAATTCCGATAGAACCAGCGCTAAGGAAAGATGAAACCTTTAATCCTTTATCGTTTTTGTTCTTGCCAAGATAAAGCCAGGCAAAGAAAGCGAGAATCGCGCTAATTAAAGATGTTGTTATAATAACGCCTAATAATTGGAAAATTTGAGCCTTATTATTTGTGGTAGTTGCGCCAATAAAACTAAAGGCGGCTTCAAGCCCCATAACAAGGGAAACCAAAGCGCCACATCCAATAAAATCACGAAGCAAAGGAGTTTGATCTCTTTGATCGAAAATCTTTACCATCGGAATATTTGTGGCAATTAAAAGAATAATCGCGATAAGCAAGGCCATAACGATGACGAAAACGATATTTCCGTTTGCCGTTAAATCCCATAAAAGGGCAGCTTGGAGGAGAAAAAAGATCGCAGCTATCCAGCCTTGGCAAATCAAGGCTGAAAACGAACGGACAGCTGGCTCATCATCGTGAGGATTTAGTAATGATTTAATTGCCGAAATAAACCCAAAAAGAGAGATAACCGCCAAAACCAAACCAACGACGGCAAGCTCATACCAAAGAAAATACGCGCCAGAGTTTGTAAAACTAAGCCAGGAATCTCCAGTAAGATAATCTGGACTTGATAAAAATTCAGGGGCAACAAAGAAGCCAAACAATATTCCCATAAAGGCGGCTCCCGCAAGAATAATGGCATGTGCTATCAAACTAAGGGTTCTCGATGTTGACGTATATTTCATAATGCACCTCACTACCGTAAACAAGCGTAAAAAAGAATCTTGAATACAACGTATAAATTTAAGTCTATCTATGATAGATAGTCAAATGATTTTTGTGTTACTAAATGTGTTTGCTAACTAAAAGAGAACTCATCAAAGCCCAAGAAAGGTTATATCCACCGCAATAACCATCTATATCGAGCACTTCACCGACAAAATAAATTCCTCTTTCTGTTTTTGATTCCAGGAAATGCGTAAGCTCATTGACGTCAACACCGCCGATGCTGACTTGAGAATCTGGGAAACCATAGGAGGAAACAACCTCAAATACCAGATGTTTCAGATTTGTCGCTAAAGAAGAAACGTCAAGGTTGCCTTTTGTAAGAGAACAAAGATACGCCTCTAACGGAAATGGCAGAATCGCCGATAAAAAGCATTCTTTATTTTCCAATTTGGCTTTTGTTAAAATATCGCAAAGCGAATAAAAAGAATATTCCGGGAAAAGATCGAGAATGATTTTTGGTTTTTTGATTTGCTTGTTGCGATATATGGCACTTTCGGCGTTGAAAATCACAATTCCGGATAATCCGTCTTTCTTAAATAAAACCTCTCCCTCTTCAAAGAAAACCTGCTTATTATCCAAGGCAGCTTTAACATTCGCATGGTGTCTTACACCTTGGAGGCATTTAACGTTTTCTTTTACTTTCAAAGGAGCTAATCCTGGCTTTATTTCATTCAGTTTGTAACCATGTTTGGCAATTGTTCCAAAAAAAGAGCCGTCTGAGCCTAAATTCGGGGATGATTTCCCACCTGTGGCAATTATAAGCGAATCAAAAACTCCGAAATCATCAACTTGATATCCGTTATCAACCTTTTGATAATCCTTGATTCTCGTAACATTCATAAACTTAACGCCAAGAGAAGAGGCAAGAGTTATTAGATATTTAAGAAGGCTTCCAGCATGGAAAGAGAGCGGATAAAGATAATCTTCATTCTCCAATAAAGGAATCCCTAAATCGTTTAGGGTCTTCTTTAACTCCTGATAAGGAAATTCTTTTAATATCTGCTTGATGTATTCGGGATTGTTGAATTTGTTGGCTGATAATTTTTTATTCAGAATGTTGCAATGCCCGTTTCCTGTTGCATAAAGCTTTTTGGCGATCTTTTCTTCTTTCTCAAAAACGGTTATTTCGTATGAAGGGTGAGCTTTTTTGATAAGGATTGCGCTATATAAGCCTCCTGCTCCAGAACCGATGATTGCTACTTTCATATGCTGCTTATTTTAAATAAGCCACTTCTTCTTGAAAGAGGTGGCCTCATTGTTAATTTTATTTGCCTTTTCTTCTGCCATGGAGATTGTTGTAATTCTCAATCTCTTCGCGAACGATTTTTATGGCATCATCGGCATTGACCCTTTTTTGATCGTCTCCGAATTTGTTTTCCATTTCCTCATGAAATATCTTTTTGAAGGAAGAGGTTGTTGTCAAGGCAGGCTTTGGTGATGAAACAGGCTTATTTTCCTTTTGCTTATTCTTTTCGCTTGCATTGACAACTGTAACAACCATGTCATTGGAAACATTCAAATTCCCGAATTCATCTTTCTCTTTTTTAGGAGCTTTGAAGATGATGTGCTTGCGTGTCAAATAATTATAAATCAAGGTGATGCATGTTTTTATGACGAAGATCGCCGCAAAGGCCCAGAAGGCCAAGCCTTCCTTTCCCCAAAGCTCGCTAAAAGACACCTTAACGAAATCGGTGGAGAGTTTTAAATCAGCCCATAAGAAGTTGCAAAGGAAAACTCCTCCCTCTTGCACGGCAAGGCCAATTAGCCAGCCAATGGACGATAAACCAACGTATGTCCAAAAAGCTTTCTGTGTTTTTGTGTTGATGTTTTTATCAACATTTTGATAAACCCATAAACGTGAGATAAAGAAATTGACGAAGCAAGAAACCAAGAAAGAGATTGTTGTTGATATGCCCCAAGCAACATATCCTCCCCAGCCATTTTCTCCGCCTTGCGCCGCAAGATCATTGAAAACGAATTTCATCAAAACATAGAAAATTCCCGCATCGATGGCTGTGGCGATAACGCCAGTCACCAAAAAGCGAAGTATTTCTAATGCCCTAGATTGCTTGCGTTTCTCTTTTTTTATGTTTTTGGCTAAGTCAATAGACTCTAATTCTTCGTTTGTTTTTTTATTCTTTTTCATAACTAAAATATTACCTTAATTTTTCATAATGTTAAAACTAAAGTTCATCAATCTCATCTAGGAGGTCTTCTACTGCGGCATCGGAGGGCATTCTTAAGTCTCCGCGCGGAGATATAGCCACGCTTCCGACCTTAGCTCCATCAGGAAGAGTAGAACGTTTGAATTGATTATGGTAAAACCTTGAGAAGAAAGCCCGTAACCATTTCTTTATGATTTCCTTATCGTATTTGTCTTTGTAAGCTTCTAAGGCTATTGTTAAAAGCTTTTTTGGAGAATAACCGAAGCGCAAAAAGTGATAAATGAAGAAATCATTTAATTCATAAGGCCCAACCTTATCTTCCGTCATTTGGGCGATGTTACCATCTTTATCGGTTGGCAAAAGCTCAGGGCTTATTGGCGTATCGATGATATCTTCTAAAGCTTTTTTTGTCTCTGGATGAATGATGGCGTAGCCTTGACAAAGATATCTGACAAGCGTTTTTGGAATCGAGGCATTAACGCCATACATTGACATATGATCGCCATTATATGTGCACCATCCTAAGCAAAGTTCGCTAAGATCTCCTGTCCCAATCATCAAAGAATTACGATCATTGGCGATATCCATCAAAACCTGGGTTCTTTCTCTAGCTTGGGCGTTTTCGTAGGCGACGTTATGATTATCTAAATCATGTTCGATATCATTTAGATGGGAAGTGAGGGTGTTTTTGATATTTATCTCTTCAAAAGAAACGCCTAGTTCTTCCGCTAAAAGCTTAGCGTTATCATGTGTGCGTTTGCTTGTTCCAAAGGCAGGAAGAGTTATGGCCGTAATGCCTTTTAAATCAAATCCGGCTTTTTTAAAGGCTTCAACCGTTACCAATAAAGCCAAGGTAGAATCAAGTCCGCCACTAAGGCCGATTACGGCTTTGTTTTGTCTTACTGTATGTAGTCTTTTCACGAGGCCCATCGCTTGAATATCAAGAATCGTTTGAACGCGAGTAAGATCTATCTCGCCCTCAGGAACAAAAGGGTTTTTCGAATAAGAGCGATATATTTTTTTAGGCAATTCAAGTTTTAGATCAAATGGCACGAAAAGAAAATCATCTTGCTTAGTTGCGAAAGTGTTCGCTTTTATTCTGCTAGAATCCAATTTATCGATATCGATTGTTGCTAAGGCGCTTTCCATTTTGAATGGTTTTGTTTCGGAAAGAATCGTTCCATCCTCGGCAATTATATTATGCGAGGCGAAAACCAAATCGGTTGTCGATTCTCCATCCCCAGCATCGGAATAAAGATAAGCCGCCCGCAATTTAGCAGACGTCATTCTTACCAAATCCGAACGATAAGAGGCCTTGCCAACAGTTTCATTAGAAGCGGAAAGATTCAGAATCACATTTGCTCCAGCCAAAGCTAGATCGATCGATGGATTATTAGGAACCCATAAATCCTCGCAAATTTCGACGCCAATTTTTAATTTCGTATAACTTTCATCGATGAAAATGAGTTTTTTGCCAAAAGGATATTCTTTGCCATTAAGAAGAATCGTCGAATTTTCTTCATCGGCTTCCTTAAACCATCTGGCTTCATAGAATTCTCCATAGTTCGGAATGAAGCTTTTTGGTACGATTCCAAGGATTTTTCCTTTGCAAATAATGGCTGCGCAATTATAAAGGGAATTGCCCTTTCTTAAAGGAAGGCCAACGGAAAAAAACACGTTATCGTTTTTTGTCTCTCTAACGATATTGAGCAATGATGACTCAGCTTTAGCGAGAACGCTTTGGAAAAAGAAAATATCATTGCAGGTGTATCCCGTAAGACAAAGTTCATTCAAGACAAGAATCGAAATGCTGTTTTCATTTGCTTCATGAACTTTTTTGATGATTTCTTTTTCATTGTGGGAAATCCCTCCGACCTCTACTTCTATCGTTGAAGAAGAGACATTGATGAACCCTAATGGATCTGATTGTTCTTTACTTTCTAAAGATATCTTCGGCAATTCAATTTTCTTTTTCTTTTTTGCATGAGTTAAGCCGCTATCGATGAGCTCATCATATTTTTCTGATGAAAGGATTACGAAAGATGAGTAGCCGTTTTTCGTAATGCAAAGTAAGCCATCGTTCTCGATGAGATCTTTTTCTAATTTGTTTGTGTCCCTAAGGGCGGTGATTGGTTGGATTTTTTTGTTCATGTCATTATTCTAACATAATTATGCCTATCGATGATAATTACCGCTTTGATGAAAATGAGATA
>CAVGNL010000104.1:0-7947 GCA_963630455.1 Prevotella sp. CAG:755 | reverse complement strand
GATATAAAATGATATATCTTTACTCGAATAGCACGCGATCAAAGACCATTCATTGTTTTTTTGAAAATGTGGTATTTTGTGTCTTAGAAATTTTTTCTAACTAAGTTGAAACGAACAAAATCAATAAATCTTTGTAAAATCTGCTTATTTTATTTTGATTAAGTCCTTATTTGTTAGATCGATTTTATAGAAATGTGCATCTCCATAAGGAAGTTTCAAAAGGAAGGTGTAATTCAAGAAATAAATTGAATTGGAAGAATAACAGATGGAGGAACAATAATATTTATCTTCACAAGCAAGGATCTTTTCGCATTCGCTATCCGTTACTTTAGAGTTTTTGTTCACTTTAAATAAGCCGGCATTAGCGCTCGATGTTTGAGGATATGAATAATAATATATTTCATTTTCGACGATTATCATTTCTTTTGGGGCGCATTTCTCGTTGACTAATTTAGTTCCTTCTTCAAGGGTTGTTAAAGAAGACCTAGCAATGAAGTTTTTGATTGTGCCTTGATATATGTAATAAATCGCATCTCCTTCAAAAATGAATTGTCGTACGTTTTTGATTTTGTTTGTTGCCGGCAAGTCATTTGGCTTTAAATCGCTCGAGGTGGCAATAATATCAGACAAATTGTAATACTGAATATCGCCATTATCTTGTCCTGTGGTGCAGTTGATGAAATAAAGTTTCTCATCCTTTATTGCGAAATTCTTTGCCCCGTTAACTTCAGAGAATTTGATATAGCCTTCACCATCAAGATCCATTCTAGCAATTCCGCCAGCAACTCCAAGGAAGTTATAATGTGTGCCATAGATATAATTCCCATCAGATACAAGACCTCTTATATCATTTGTGTTTATTCTTCTGGATTCATTGCCTTTTCTAAGGTTTACCAAATAAATGTCATTATTCATTAGCATCGTAACCGAATTAAAATAAAGAGAATCGTTATAAATAAAGAAATCATCAACTTTATTTGCGCTTGTTTTGATTATTTTTCCGCTTGTTTCGTTGTATTTGTATAGACATTTTCCATCATACATATTAAGAAAATAAATGTCATTTCCATATTTGATGGTTTTTCCTCCTAAATTCAATGGAGTCTTTTCGGGAGGGACAAAACCATTTAATAAATCTGTTTTTGTTCTGCTTTGAATGTTATATCGATATAGTCTTGCATCTTTTTCGTCTATATAAAGAAGTGTGTTATCGTTTTCGACATCCATACCGTTTATGCCATCGATTTGAAGAATTTGTTCTTCTTTGTTCGTTAATACATTTATTCTGTATATGCCTTTTTTGGTTTCATCTATGATACCGAATAAATCAGTATAATTATAATATAGGTAATTGTTTTTTATTGTGAGGAATTCTCCTGCCGCATCAGTGATTTTTTTAACTGTCGGATTATTGGAAGAAAGTTCTACATATCCTATAAAGTCGTTGATTTTATTATTTAGAACGCAATAGAGGCTATCATCGTTAATGACGTATTCATGTATTTTGTTTTCAAGCACGCATGAAGAAACATTGTTCCCTAGATTCAATCTGTAGAGATAACCATGATCTTCTTTGTTTTTGAAGTATAGATAATTTTCGTAAATGGACAAATCGTCTGTTTTCCCTGAAAACACTTTTTCAACAACCGGCTCTTCTGAGGTAAGCGTAACCTTATAAATTCCAGAATCATCGCCAAATAAATTATTTTTCGAATAATAGTATGTGCTATCGTCTTTTTTAACGAAATCATCCATGCCAAATTCTGTATACAATACTTCTGTGTCTGTGTTTGTTATTTCTTTTGCCGCACTTTGAAAAAGAGACGATCCTATATAGATTGCTTTTGAGGAAGAATATTTGTTAAATTCCTTAACAGTTGTGTACTCTATCAGTTTAAAAGTTGAGTCTTTTAAAGTGTACAAAGCGTTGTCGTCAAGACCATTGGAAAAATATATCGTTCCGTCGCTTGAAGCAAAAATTGGCATATCCAAACGATTTCTTTTGATTGTCAATGTAGCGCTCAAAGTCAATTCATTGTAGTTCTTATTGGCTATTTTTGCGGTGTAGAAATATGTGCCTATTTCGATTGCCTCGTTCACTTCGATTTTATCTTCGTTATAAACCTTTTGGGTGACAACGCTTTCCTCTGGTAAGAAACCAACAACCTGGATATCATCGAAATGATTGCTTCCGTCATACGTAATTATTTTGCTTTCAAAAGAAATTCCAGAAAAATCTATTGGCAAAATGGTCAATGTGGCGTTTAACGTTTTTTGCTCATATCCATCTTTACTTAGAATTGCTTCACAAGCATAACTTCCTACATCAATATAACTTTCTCTATTCGAATAGCTAACTTTTGTTCCTTCGGGAATCCCAGACACTTCTTCAAGAATGTGCTGGTTTCCGTCATAAGGATAAGAACATGAATCAAATTTAGCATCAGAAAATTTCAGTAAATCTTTTGAAGAAACGCTTTGACTAGAAGTTTTATCATCGTTTTCGATTGGCTTATTTCCTTCACTACACGACGCCAAAAGCAAAACGAACGCTAATAAATATGCACTCTTTTTCATTTTTTTACCTTTCATTGAATTTATTTTATTGGCTTTTATGGCCAGAATAAAGATTAGATAGACAAAATCAACGAAATTTTGAGTTGTCTTCAGAAAGCGTTTCCATTTAAACGCCGCCTTATTTGGCTATATACTTATATCCGCCTAAGGGGCTTTTATGAAAAGAAAAAAGAAAGACAAATTCAGCTATTTCACCTATCTTAAGCCATATAAAAAGGATTTGATTTTGGCTGTAAGCACGATTCTTATCGAATGCGGTTTAGAGATATCGCTTCCTTTTTTAATGAACATCCTTTTGCAAAATGGAATGGAAACAGACTTATCAGGGAAAGAAGCAAGTTATACTTTGAATTTATCTTATACGTTGATGATTGGTGGAATTATGCTCGCCTTTGCGCTAGCTTCTTTCTTTTTGGGAATGATAACAGCAAGATGTACCGCCAAGGCAGGCAGAGGTCTTGGCTATGAATTAAGGAAACAAGAATATAGGAAAATTCAAGAATTTTCATTTTCAAATCTTGATGATTTCAGAATCAATTCTCTTATAACGAGAATGACGAATGATATTCAAATCATCTCTGATTCTTTTTGCCAAATGCTTAGACCGATTTTAAGAGCTCCTTTGCAACTTGTTTTTGCTACCGTTTTCGCCATTTTGATGTCTAAGGAACTCAGCATTGTTTTTGCTGTTGCCGTTCCGCTTCTTGGGATATCTCTTTTTACGATTGTAATACTGGCAAGACCAAAATTTTATAAGCTTCAAACGGCCTTAGACAACATAAACCGAACAACGCAAGAATCGCTTCTCGCCGAAAAGCTCATCCGTGCTAATTCCAAAATGGATTACGAAGAAGAAAAATTCAGAAAAGTTAATTTGGAATCAAGAAAAATCGGCAACAAAGCCTTGGGCTTAACGGCCCTAAATATGGGATTCATTCAACTAATGACATATTCTTGCGTTTTGGCCGTTCTTTATATTGGTGGTCAGACGGCAATCATAAAAGCCCAAGATGCTGAATCGATAAATAATATCGCCACATTTCTTAGTTATGTGAACCAGATGATGGCCTCTTTAAGCATGCTTAGCAACGTCTTCATGATTTTTACCCGCAGCGAGGCCAGCAAAAAGAGAGTCCATGAGGTTTTTCAAGCCAATAGTGAAATCATCGACAAAAAAGATTCTCCTTTAAGAATCAATAAGGGCGAAATAATTTTCGATCACGTTTCTTTCAAATACAAAGACACCAGTGAAGAATATGTCATTAAGGACAACTGTTTCAAAATAAATGATGGGGAATTCGTAGGGATTTTAGGACAAACAGGTTCATCAAAGTCTACATTGATTTATTTAATCGAACGGTTTTACGACGTCTCTGAAGGAAAAATATTAATCGATGGAAATAACATTAAGGATTTCTCTTTGAGCGAGGTCAGAAAGAACATCGCTATTTCTTTTCAAAACCCCACGCTGTTTACTGGAACGATAAGGGAAAATCTTCTTTGGGGAAAAGAAAATGCCACCGAAGAAGAAATGGTTGAAGCTTGCAAAATTGCGTGTTGCCATGACTTCATAGTCGATAAATTACCAAATGGATACGACACTAAACTAGGACAAACAGGCAGTAATATTTCCGGCGGACAAAGGCAAAGGATATGCATCGCTAGGGCCTTAATCAAAAAACCGAAAATCTTGATCCTTGATGACTCGTTTTCAGCCTTAGACAGAATAACGGAAGCTAAACTTAAGGAAAACCTCCGTTCCTTGCTTCCGAATATGACAAAAATCATCATTTCGCAAAAGGTTTCTTCGATTAGCGATGCCGATAAGATAATCGTTTTGAACGAAGGAAAAATCAACTCGATTGGCGATAGCGAGTATCTCTTGAAAAACGATCAGATATATCAGGACATCTATCGTATACAAATGGAGGGCAAATAAGATGGAAAAGAAAAACAAGCCAGATAATTTGCCCAAGACTTTGCTGAGGCTTTTAGGATATTTAAAAAATGTATGGCCTTTGGTTTTGCTGGCGTTAATTATGGCCATTTACTCTGGGTTGGTAGAGATTCTAGTTTCCATAATGGCTGGGTCAGTGACTGATGGAATAATCGATAACATTCACGAATCAAGCGAGGCAAGATTGAAATTCTTAGTCGATAGCATTTCGCCGATCATCATTGTTTGCGCGACCGGTTTCGTTTGCGCTTTCGTTTATAACTCCATTATGGTTCGCTTAACTCAGAGAGTGCTTTTTAACATTCGAAATGAACTAATGAGAAAAATGCAGACTCTTCCTATTAGCTATTTTGATAAGCACACTCACGGCGAGATCATGTCTTACTTCACCAACGATGTCGATAGCCTCGTCAATGCCTTAAATGATTCTTTTACCAATATCTTTTTCTCGGCGATTAAAATCGTGGCCACGATTGTCACCCTTTTCTTGATTAACGTTTATCTAACTCTCATTGTAATTGTCTTTATTCTCATCATGTTTGTTTTCATGTATTTGAATGCGAAAGCCTCTAAAAAATATTTCCGAAAACAGCAAGATGCTTTGAGTGGAGTTAATTCCGTTGTGGAAGAAGATGTTTCCGGAGTTAAGGTCATAAAGGCTTTCTCTCACGAAGATGCTTCCTTTGAGAAATTTAGCAAAGCCAACAACGTTTGGAGAGAATCCTCCGAAAAAGCCTTCTTTCACACCCAAGTTAACATTCCCTTCTTTGTGTCTTTGAGCTATCTTAATTTCTCGATTTCCTCGGTGTGCGGAGTCTTAGCGCTTTGCACTGGTTGGGCCGGCCCTTTGACGTTTGGAAAACTTCAATCGTATTTAGTGCTTACGAGGAACGCATGCCAACCATTTAATTTCTTTACGCAGCATTTAAACAATTTCATGGTTGCCGCCGCTGGAGCAGAAAGGATTTTCCGTTTTCTTGACGAAGAAGAGGAAAAGAATGAAGGAAAAATCACTCTGGAAAAAATAAGCGACAAAGACGATTTCGCTGATCGATATTGCTGGAGAATTCCTCTTTCGAATGGAAAGGTGGAGAGAAGACCGCTGAGAGGCGAGATTAAATTTGAAGACGTATATTTTTCCTACGTTAAGGGCAAACCAATTCTTAAAGGAATAAGTTTTGAATCGCATCCAGGAAAGAAATCTGCTTTCGTTGGCTCCACTGGCGCCGGGAAAACAACAATCATTTCCTTGCTTGCTAGATTTTATCCTCTTGATAAAGGGGCTATATATTATGACGGGATCAATATTGAGGAGATAGAGTTGGTATCTTTAAGAAGAGCTATCTCCATGGTAACGCAAGATACTCATTTATTTACCGGTACGATAGAAGAAAACATTAAATATGTCCGTCTTCATTCTACGAAAGATGATGTTGTTGGCGCGGCCAAAATGTCTCATGCGGATAGTTTCATTAAGCGACTTCCTAACGGGTATCAAACTATGTTGTATGACGATGGAGGAAATCTCTCTTCTGGGCAAAGACAATTATTGGGCTTGGCCAGAGCAAGTTTAAATCGACCTCCAGTGATGATTCTTGATGAAGCAACATCGAATATCGACACCCGAAGCGAAATGCTTATTCAACAAGGACTTAAAGAATTAGAGAAAGACCGCACGGTTATGATAATTGCCCATCGGCTTTCAACGATTCGCGATGCTGATGAAATAATGGTTCTTGATCATGGAGAAATCATCGAGAGAGGGACTCAAGATGAGCTTTTAGCCTTAAAAGGCGCTTATTATGACTTATATACTGGTAAGGTTGAATTGACTTAGCCTAAATTGAGAGTTTAATTGCCGCTTGTTTTGGCGAACGCAACGTAAAAGATTTAATCCCGCCTTATTTTGCAAAGAGCATAATCTCGAAAAAGCGTTAGAGAAAATCGCAAAATATTTTCGAAGAAATGTTTTTGGAAGATATAAAAGACTATTTGTAAGTTTTTATTGTTAGAAAACCAGTTAGCGATGCATAACTATTATGAAATAACAAATGTTTTATTGGCAAGGAGCGATATTATGCAATTTAAGACCATTGGAAAAGAAAGGAAAGAAGGCATTTTGTTTTTTCATGCAATGGGTGTGACTGGAGCAAGTAGCGAAAGAGCAGCTAGGTATTTAGAGAATGATTATTTTTGCATAATGCCTACTTCAAACGTGTGTTGCAAAGATCAAAAATATCTTTCTAAACATGATGAAATTAGGCAAATAGAAAATTACTTGCAGGAAAAAGGAATCACCAAACTAGATTTAGTCGTTGCTTCAACAATTGACGTCGATTTAACTCTTGCCTTTCTTTCTTAAACGAAAGTTTTAGTGAAAAAAGCCTTCTTTGATGGGGGGCGGTTTGCTCAGATTAACAAAGCAATGCGAAAAATAATGATGCCGTTCTTATATTTCGCAATTCGTAGTCTTTATAAGAAAAACGGTGATAATCTCGGAAAGATAATGTGGTGCGACAAGGATGAGATAAAGCCATATTTTATTGAAGCTTGGAGAAACTAAAATACAAAAACCTTAGGCATCAGCTCCTAGATAGTTTAGAAAATAAAGAGTTTCCTCATTTAAGCGAAAAAATGCAAAAGAATGCATTTTTTGAATTCGGAAACAAAGAAGACCATTTCAAGTATCGCGATAACGTCAAAAAAACCTACTCTTATGCCAATTATCCAATTTTTGATGGCTACAATCACATGCAACATCAAATAAACGATCCCGAAGGGTTCGTGAAAATGCTTATCTCGATTATCGGTGTCGGCAAATTACCAGAGCTTCCGTTCTTAAAATAAGAATTTTTAAAAAACTCATTAAAACCAACTCATTTTTTATTTCCGCCTTATTTTTGATTTCGTTTTTCTTTTATTATTTTTTAACCCGCTTAATTAAAGTATGTATAAACTAACCAAAAAAACAGTCTTAAGCATCATTATTTAATTGCTAAAAAGCCCATCATATGTTAAATTTTATTGATAATTTTTTATCAATTTAGCTTTGCCTTTGCAATGCTGAATGGGATGATACAGTATGGAAAAAAATAGCAAAGAAGAACTTGTCGCCTTGATTAAATACCTAATTGGTCACAACGAGCATCATAACGAAGAGCTAAAGGATTTAGCTAGTTCTTTAAAAGGATTCCACGATGAGTCATATCAAAAAGTGGAAGAAGCTATTTCTTCTTTCGAAAAAGGCAATCAAAAACTATCCGAAGCCTTAGAAAGTCTTGTTAAATAATTATGTGTTTATCAACTGTATACAAAAACAAAAAAGACGATAAGAACATCTTGATGAAAAATGTGATGAGCATCGAGATGCGTGACGATAACTTGATTTTCAAGGATTTGATGGAAAGAAAAAT
>CAVGNL010000103.1:0-3775 GCA_963630455.1 Prevotella sp. CAG:755 | reverse complement strand
TCAAAGAAAAAAGAAAAACGATAAGAATGATGATTATGCTAAGAATAATGCTAAGCAACGATCCGAAATTAAAGTTGTTTTTTTCGAAAACGGATTGAATCAAATTCCCAATAAGCCTTATTTTGCCTTGACCGATTGTTTGCGATATCGCAAATCCTGTGGCTGCAGGCAAAAACACCATCACGACCCCAGAAGAAACACCACTTAAGGAAAGCGGCAAAGTAACTTTGAAAAACGTCTTAAATGGCGTAACTCCTAAATCCTTCGAAGCCTCGATTAAAGAACGATCCATTTTTTCCAAAACGGTATAAATTGGGAAAATCATGAAAGGAAGATAAGTGGTTACAGTAACCAAAATAACAGCTCGATAAGAGCCAACTAAATCCAAGGCCTTAAACATATCAATCGAAAAAAGTCGCAACCATGAAACTATTCTTAACATTGAATTTGACCACATAGGCAAAATAAGAAGAAGCAAAAAGAGCATTTTGTTTTTGATTTTGGAGAAAGAAAGAAAATAGGCAACTGGGTATCCAAGAAGAATGCATATAGCAACAGTCAGAATAGCCACAAGCAAAGAGTTTGCAATGGCCTTAAGAATAGAGGCATCTAGGAGTCTTTGATAGCTTTCGATGCTTAATGTCGCGTTATTAAAATCCATTCCATTGCTTGAGAGGAAGGTCAGAATAAGCATGACGATCAAAGGAAGGATGACAAGCAAGAAAAGCCAAATGAAATAAGGAATGGCAAAAATCTTAAATCTCTTCATTCTTTTCTAACTCCTCGATTTTTCTTCGGGCTTTTTCTCTTGATTCGATGATTTCCCGAGGTTGAAACTCATCTTCGACTTTCATTAGATGAATATCGTAAGAATCAACTTTTAAGCCGATTGTTTCTCCTATTTCGACGTTCTGATAATCTTCTACCATGACCATTTGCCCATTTATCGTGACCCATATATCGAACGTCACGCCTGTAAACGCTGTTTTTACGACTTTTCCTTGTAAAATGGCTTTGTCGATATTCTCTGTTACGATATTGAAATCTTCAGGCCTAATGACGGCATCGACGATTTCTTTTGGAAGAAAGGTTGTGACATAGCTTTTGAATTTCGCTCCAAGAAAAGAGACTTGCTGATTCCCAAGGAAAATTCCTTCGATGATATTTGGGCTTTCATAATTGGAAAGCAATTTGGTTTTTGATTCTTTCTTCGATTCGATATAGATATTCCCTGGAGCGATTGATAAACCGATTGTTTCGCCGATTTTTTCTTTATCTTCGGACTCGATCTTTACCATTGTATCGTTTATTTTGACATCCAATAGATATTTGTTATTTTCGTAAACGCAGGAAATTACTTCACCTTTTAGTTTAGCAATATCAGGGGAGCAAATATCAAAGTCCGGTCTTTCGATTATGACATAAACTGGGTCCCCAGGACGGAAATCAAAAGCGGACACCTTAAAGGTTTTGTTAAGGATGTTAAGCCTTCTTATATCGGAATATTCACCTCGGAAGATGTTTGCCTCGCCGATAAAAGAGGCCACAAATCTATTTACGGGCGTATTATAGATATCTTCTGGGCGCCCTAATTGCTGAATTTTTCCCTCATTCATGACGACGACCGTATCCGACATGACCATCGCTTCTTCTTGGTCATGCGTGACAAAAATAAAGGTAATGCCTAATTTTCGCTGAAGTTCTCTTAATTCCAGGCGCATGCTTTTTCTTAATTTGAGATCCAAAGCGCTCAATGGCTCATCAAGCAAGAGTATTCTTGGCTTATTGACGATTGCTCGAGCGATTGCGATGCGTTGCATCTGCCCGCCGGAAAGAGAAGATATTTCTCTTTCTTCATAACCTTCCAGATTAACGAGTTTCAAAGACTTCATCACTTCATTTTTAATGACTTTCTCTTTGAATTTGCGGTTTTCTAATTCTAAAACCATCGAATAGAAACGATCAGAAGAAAGAATTTTTTTCGCAAAATCCCTTTTAAAAGCCTTGTATTTCAATGAATCGTCAAACGTTGACAAGTCAAAAGATAAAACATATTTGTCTAAAAGAAGATTTATATCGTCTTTGGCCTCAGAAAAATGATGGTAACGTTTGCTCTTCTCCAAAATCTCCAATTCATTTAAAAGATTCTTCGCGGGCGACTTTTTGCTAAAGAAATCAATAACGTATTTTTTAACATCGACGGGTTTTTCGATGAAGGTTAGCTTATGAATCAATTCGTTGATTTCTTCCTCAGGAAACCCTCTTTCTTCCATCATGTTCATCGTGCCTATGTCATAGACATTCGAATAAATGTTATTCCTAAGTCCAAAAGCGATGTTATCAAACACGTTTAAATGAGGGAATAGGGCATATTTTTGAAAGACGGTATTGATGGGCCTTTTATGGGAAGGAAGCGAAGCGATATCGATTCCATCAAGAAGAAGCTGACCTTGCTCCATTTTTTCAAATCCGGCTATTATTCGTAAAGTCGTTGTTTTCCCACAACCAGAAGGGCCTAAAAATGTGACGAACTCATTCTCGTTGATCGATAAATTCAAATTATCAAGAATTACGTTATTATCGAATGATTTGCGTATTCCTTTTAATTCAAGGATTTTTCGTGCCATAAGTCTTCCCTCCTAGGGTGACTTGTTCCTAATTAAATTAGAAACGCAAAAATTATATGCGCCTTCGGTGATTCTACAATACTTTTATTGATATTTTTGAGAAGAAAAAACAAATATGACTTTTTCGTTAACTTTAATGCGTGCATCATGGATTTAAAGTGTAAAATTGAATTGTTGGAAATGGTTTAATAAATGGCTAAATTCTTAATTACAGGCGGAGCTGGCTTCATAGGCGGAAATTTCTTGAATCTGATGGTAAATAAATATCCAGGAGATGAATATATTTGCCTCGATAAGCTTACTTACGCTGGCAACTTTGAGACGATCGAGGGGATAAAATCTAAGGGCAATTTCAAATTTGTTCGCGAAGATATCTGCAATAGGGAGGCTGTTTTCAAGCTTTTCGAAAAGGAGAGATTTGATTACGTCATCAATTTTGCCGCCGAATCCCACGTTGACAAGTCGATTGATGAACCTGATTGCTTCGTCAAAACAAATATTTTAGGCACACAAGTTCTTTTGGATGCTTCGAGAGAATATAGAATAAAAAGATTCCATCAAATCTCAACGGATGAGGTTTATGGCGACCTTCCGCTTGATAGAGTAGACTCATTTTTTACCGAAGAGGCTTCTCTTCGTCCTTCAAACCCATATTCAGCAAGTAAAGCTTCGGCGGATTTACTCGTTTTGGCATATCATAGAACATTCAATCTTCCAATCAGCGTTTCGAGATGCTCGAATAATTATGGTCCATATCAATTCCCTGAAAAACTCGTTCCTTTGATGATTCAAAAAGCGTTTAAAAACGAACCACTTCCGATATACGGCAATGGAAAAAACGTGAGGGATTGGATTTATGTTAGCGATCATTGTGAGGCTATCGATATGATTGTCAGACAGGGCAAAGATGGTGAAATTTACAATATTTGCGGACATAGCGAAAGAAATAATCTCGATGTCGTGAAAACGATTTTAAAAATTCTTAATAAACCAGAAACGCTTATAACATACGTAAAAGACAGACCTGGACACGATTTAAGATATGGGCTAGATTCAGCAAAAATCGAAAATGAGCTTCATTGGAAAGCCGAATGCGATTTTGAATTTGGGATAAGGGAAACCGTAAAATGGTTCGCCAATAATAAAAA
>CAVGNL010000102.1:0-10455 GCA_963630455.1 Prevotella sp. CAG:755 | reverse complement strand
TAATGGAGGAAATTTTAATGTTAAAAGAAGCATGGAAAGGATTCAAAGACGGACATTGGTCGAGTGAAGTTAATGTTCGTGACTTTATCCAAGAAAACTATGAGCCATATGATGGTGATTCATCATTCTTAGAAGGACCAACCAAAGCGACAACCGATCTTTGGAACAAAGTCCAAGAATTGCAACACGCTGAACGTGCAAAAGGCGGAGTTCTTGATATGGAAACCGAAATCGTTTCCGGAATCACCGCTTACGGAGCTGCCTACATTGACGAAAGCCTTAAGAGCGAAGAAAAGGTTGTTGGTTTACAAACAGACAAACCATTGAAGAGAGCTTTCATGCCATATGGCGGAATAAAAATGGCCGAGCAAGCTTGCACGACCTATGGATATACTCCAAATCCAGAATTGCATAAGATCTTCACGCAATACCACAAAACACATAACCAAGGCGTTTTTGATGCTTATACACCAGAAATCATGAAATGCCGCCACGCCAAGATTCTAACCGGTCTTCCGGATACCTATGGTCGTGGACGTATCGTTGGTGATTATCGCCGTGTTGCCCTTTATGGCATCGACTTCCTTATTGAAGAGAAGAAAAAAGATCTCAATAACTGTGGCGATCAAACCTTAACAGATGACGTCATTCGTCTTCGCGAAGAGCTTTCCGAACAAATTCGCTCTTTGGAAGCAATGAAGGTCATGGCGAATTCTTATGGATTTGATATTTCCAAGCCAGCGACTAATGCCCATGAAGCTTTCCAATGGCTTTATTTTGGCTATTTAGCTGCCATAAAAACACAAAACGGCGCTGCGATGTCGGTTGGTAGAGTTTCGACTTTCCTTGATATCTATATTAACCGCGATTTAAAGAATGGCACTCTCACCGAAGAAGAGGCACAAGAATTAGTTGACCATTTCGTCATGAAATTAAGAATGGTTAAGTTTGCCCGCATTCCTTCCTATAACCAACTCTTCTCTGGCGATCCTGTTTGGGCAACCCTTGAAGTTGCCGGTATGGGGCAAGATGGACGCAGCATGGTCACAAAGAACGATTTCCGTTTCCTCCATACATTAGAAAACATGGGACCAGCACCAGAACCAAACCTCACCGTTCTTTATACAAAGAGACTTCCTTCAAATTTCAAGAAGTATGCCGCTAAGATTTCGGTCGATACTTCTGCTATCCAATACGAAAATGATGATGTCATGCGCCCAGTTTGGGGAGATGATTATTCGATTTGCTGCTGCGTTTCTGCAACGCAAACCGGCAAAGAGATGCAATTCTTCGGCGCTCGTGCAAACCTTGCAAAATGCTTGCTTTACGCGATAAACGGCGGAGTTGATGTCAAAACCCGCGAACAAGTTGGTCCTGCCTATACTCCAATCACTTCCGAATATCTTGATTATGATGAAGTAGTTGCCAAATATGACAAGATGATGGATTGGCTTGTTGAAGTTTATGTCAACGCTCTTAACTTAATCCATTATATGCACGACAAATACTATTATGAAGCAGCTGAAATGGCTTTGATCGATACAGATGTTCGTCGTACATTCGCAACCGGCATAGCTGGTTTCTCCCACGTTGTCGATTCCCTTAGCGCAATCAAATACGCGAAGGTAAAAACAATTCGTGATGAGACAGGCATCTGCGTTGACTACGAAATAGAAGGCGATTTCCCTCGATACGGAAACGATGACGATCGCGCAGACGATATCGCCGTGGAACTCCTCAAGACTTTCATGACAAAGCTCAAGAAACATCACACATATCGTAATTCTGAGCCGACAACCTCAATTCTTACCATTACCTCAAACGTTGTTTATGGCAAGGCAACAGGTTCCATGCCAGACGGACGTAAAGCAGGCGAGCCTCTTTCCCCAGGAGCCAACCCAGCCTATGGAGCGGAGAAGAATGGTTTGCTTGCCTCACTCAACTCCGTTGCCAAACTTCCTTATGAATATGCGCTCGACGGAATCTCCAACACCCAAACGATCTCTCCAAATACTTTAGGTCATAACGAAGAAGAAAGAGTTACGACTCTCGTTAACGTTCTTGACGGGTATTTCGAGAAGGGAGCACATCATCTTAATGTCAATGTCTTCGGATTAGATAAATTAAGAGACGCCATGGAGCATCCTGAGAAACCAGAATACGCCAACTTCACAATTCGTGTTTCTGGATATGCCGTCAAATTCATCGATTTGACCAAAGAACAACAATTAGACGTCATCGCTCGTAACGCGCACGAGTCCATGTAAAACTAATTAAAATCAATTTAGGGCCGTAGAGATGCGGCTCTTTTTGCTACTTAGAAATTCAAATATCCGCGATAAATTTTATTGATTTTCCAAGAAAGGAAGCTATCTTATTATAAGTTAAGTAATACTAACTTATGAAAAGGAGGCTTTTATGGGTGCGTATCTGTATGCGATATTGGGAATCTTCTTCGTTTTCTTTTGCACGACTTTGGGTTCTTCGCTTGTCTTCTTTTTTCGCAAAAAAGAAATCAGTCCGAAAATAAACCAAATATTTCTGGGTTTTGCAGCAGGCATTATGTTATCTGCTTCTATATTTTCTTTGATCGTTCCTTCTTTGGGAATTAAAACGGCATACATGCCTTCATGGTGCATAAGTGGAATTGCTATTTTTCTTGGATCTCTTTTCCTTTGGGGAATCGATAAGCTCACGCCGCATTTTCATATTGAGCAAAACAAAGAGGAGGGGCTTCCCTCTAGGGCTTCAAAAACAGCAAAGATGTTCCTTGCTGTCACGATACATAATGTTCCTGAAGGTCTTTCTGTGGGAATATCTTTTGGCGTGGCTTTAGCAAATATGGGAGGAAACGATCCTTTTAACGCTATGATTTCCTCTCTTATGCTTTCTATAGGCATAGGCATTCAAAATATTCCCGAGGGCGCTGTAGTATCGCTTCCAATCAAAGGTGAAAACGGCAATTCTAAAAAAGCCTTCCTTTTTGGAACTTTATCAGGAGCGGTAGAGCCTCTTGCTGCGATATTGGGCCTTTTTCTCGCCTATTTCATTGAACCGGTGATGCCTTGGGCCTTATCGTTTGCCGCCGGGTGCATGCTCTATGTAATCGCCGAGGAAATGATTCCCGATGCCAAAGGTTACCCAACAAGCCATCAAGGCGTCTTTTCCTTTATCTTAGGCTTCATTCTTATGATGTGCCTTGATATTGCCTTAGGATAGTTTTAAATTGACAAATACCTCTTGGGGGTATATTGTTATGACTGAAATATACCTATAGGGGGTAGATTATGGAAAATAACACGTGTTCTCTATGTCACAAACAAAAAGCCAAGCCAAGAGATTCTAAAGAAATAAAGAATCTTCAATCAAGATTAAATAAGGCGGTTGGTCAGATAAACGGAATATCCAAAATGCTAGATGAAAATCGTTATTGCGGCGATATCCTTGTTCAATTGGCAGCCGTGGAAGCCGCCCTTCAATCAATTGGCTGCATCATTCTTAAAGAGCATATCGATACGTGTGTTGTCGATGACGTTAAGAATGGTAAGACTGATAGTCTTGATCAAGCCTTCGAATTAATGAGGAAACTTAAATAAGATGACTACGAACGAAAAATATCTCGTAAGCGGTATGACTTGCGCTTCATGCGTCGCTCATGTTAATAAGGCTGTTAGCAAGGTTGACGGCGTTAAAGAAGTTAACGTTTCTTTGTTAACGAATTCCATGTTGGTTACCTATGATTCTCCAGCCAATCCACAAAAAATAATCGAGGCTGTCAAAAATGCAGGATATGATGCATCGATGGCAAAAAAAGATGAAAAGAAAGATGAATATGTCTCTCTTAAAGAACAATTTGAAGACAGAGAAACGCCTAGATTGTTAAAAAGGCTGGCTATTTCAGTCGTTTTGCTGATCCCTCTTTTTTATTTTGGAATGGGTTATATGAATATGTCCTGGGGTTGGCCTTTGGGCGTTATTGGGGAGAATCCATTAGTGTTTGGGTTGCTTGAGGGCATTCTTTCTCTCATCATCATGATAATCAATAAAAACTTTTATATTTCCGGTATCAAAGCTCTTTTTCATGGTGGGGCAAATATGGATACACTTGTGGCCTTAGGAAGTGGGGTTGCTTTTATTTATGGCCTAATAATAATGTTCGTTATGTCTTCTTTTGTAACAAGTTCAGGGACGGATTATACAAAACTGATGCATTATTCGATGTGCTTAACCTTTGAAACGGCAGGAATGGTTCCAACCTTGATAACCGTAGGCAAAACATTAGAGTCTTTCTCAAAAGGAAAAACAACAAACTCCTTAAAATCTCTTATATCTCTAGCGCCTAGAGAAGCCCACATTCTCCGTGAGAAAAAAGAAGAAACGATTCTTGCTAGCGAAGTTCTTCGCAATGACGTCTTTTTAGTTAGACCAGGAGAGTCTTTTCCTGTTGATGGGCTCGTTCTTTCTGGGGAATCTTCAGTAAATGAATCAGCCTTAACTGGCGAATCTATGCCAGTCGATAAAAAAGAAGGAGATAAAGTATCTTCTGGAACGATTAATATCAATGGAGCGCTTACTTGCAAGGCAACAAACGTTGGTAATGAAACATCCCTTCATAAGATTATCGAAATGGTGCAAAATGCCGCCAATAGCAAAACAAAAATCTCCGCTTTGGCTGATAAAATTTCCGGCATTTTCGTTCCTACTATTCTTGCGATATCTTTAATCGTCTTAATTTGCTGGCTTATTTTCGGGGGAAATGTTGTTGAAGGCTTGCCTAACGATGATTTGGTTACATACGCTTTCAATAGGGCGATATCCGTTTTGGTAATCGCCTGCCCTTGCGCTTTGGGGCTAGCTACACCTGTTGCCATTATGGTTGGAAGTGGCAAAGCCGCAAAAAATGGCATCCTTTTCAAAAACGCCTCTTCTCTAGAAGAGACTGGAAAATTAGACTTTGTGATTCTTGATAAAACAGGAACGATAACAAAAGGCGATCCAGAAGTAACGGATATCTACTTATTTGATGGGATTGAAGAAGATGAGTTTCTTCAAATCGCTTATTCTTTGGAAAATAATTCCGAGCACCCACTTGCCAAGGCTATAAAAAAGAAGGCTCAAGAAAGACAGATTTCTCTTTTGGAAATCTCTTCTTTTGAGATGTTGCCTGGATGTGGCATCAAAGCAAATTTAGGAAAAGAAGAGGCTTTTGCAGGCAATTTGAAGCTTTTTGAAAAAATTGGATTATCAAATAAAAGCTTATACGATGTTGTTTCTTCTTTCGCCGATAAAGGAAAAACGCCGCTTATTTTCGCTAAAGGAGGAAAAATTCTTGGCGTAATAGCCCTTGCTGATGAGATCAAAGAAGATAGCAAAGAAGCAATCAAAGAATTCGTTAAGATGGGAATCGTGCCGATAATGCTAACCGGCGACAATCAAAAAACAGCAAGTCGAATTGCTAAAGAGGTGGGAATAGAAAATTACGTCTCAGATCTTTTGCCTGATGGAAAACTCGAAATAATCAAGAAATTTCAGGCATATGGAAAGGTTGGGATGATAGGCGATGGCATTAATGATGCACCTGCTCTCACGCAAGCTGATATCGGAATTGCGATAGGAGCAGGAAGCGATATTGCAATCGATTCGGCAAACGTTGTTCTGATGAAATCGTCTTTAAAAGACGCTTCGGCGGCAATTCGTTTGTCTCGTTATTCTCTTTTAAATATTAAGGAAAATCTATTCTGGGCTTTCTTCTATAATATCGTGATGATACCTATAGCCGCAGGCTCATTAACGGGAATAGGCATCAATCAGCTGAAACCTTGGTATGGAGCGGCTGCTATGGCTCTTTCCTCGGTTACCGTCTGTCTAAACGCTTTACGAATAAATCTGTTTAAACTTTACGATGACAATAAATGTAAGAGGCATAAGATGAAAGAAATGCCAAACGGTTTGTTAACAAATGAATTTAAGAAAGGAGGCATGGAAATGATAAAGACTTTAAGCATCGATGGAATGATGTGCGAACATTGTGTGATGCATGTAAAAAAAGCCCTCGAAAGCATTTCTGGAGTAAGCGATGTTCAAATTTCTTTGAAAGAAAAGAAAGCAACATTAAATGTCACGAACGTCGACGATGAAACCTTAAAGAAGGTCGTAAGTGACGCAGGATATCAAGTAAACGAGATTAGATAAGAAAAAAGCCGCGGACAACCGCGGCTCATTTTTCTTTCAAACGTCTTATCTTCTGATTAGAGCTAAGATTCCATCAATTACCAATAAAGCGCCAGCAACAATGTAAATGATTTCAACCAATGTCGCAGCCCAGGTAAATTTGAAGCCCAAGGCCAATAAGATGATCGCGACGCCAATGATAAGGTCGATGATATTGGTGATTATCCATCCTCTGCTTCTTATTAATCCTTGAAGCCCATAAGCTAGGAGGATTACTCCTAAGAAGAGGAAGGCAATCCAATAAAAGACCCAAGCAAACGATACCATCAATATACCGAACACCAGTTGGACAACGCCAAGCGTAACGAATCCGGATATGATATTCAGAACGCCAAAGACGATAAGCAATATACCGATAATCATCGTGATGATGCTTGAAATATTTTGCGCGGCAGTTGAACCTCCGACAATCAATAATGCTCCAACAACAATCATGAGAATGGCATACCATATAGGCGTTATACCAATTCTTCTAGCTTTGTATTTTGCCATGACAGATTTCCTCCTTTAACGTGCAATATTCTAAAACAAAAGGCACCATTCGTGCTTTAAAAATTGCATTTTATATTCTGAATTTGCATTTTAAGTCATAAAAACGCCCTTTTAGGTATTTTTGATTATTTTTCGAACAATTTTGTATTATTTTATTGTAAACGCTTTCAAAGGAGCTAAGTTTATGTCGGAGAAAAAAAGCAAAAAATCAATCTTCACTTCCCCCCTTCTCTCAACGAAAATCAAGAGTAGCAGTGTGAAGCTTTTTCCAGAAGCGGCCCTAGGCTATCTTCTTGGCCCAATTCTCGCCTTGATTTCAAATGGCGTTGTCAATATTTGGCTTATTCAGTATTGGGACAAAGTCTTGATGCTTGGCTCATGGAATTCTTTGTTTGAGACTCTCTTGCCGATATTTTCAGCCATACTTATCGTTATAGGCAATTTGTTTGTTGGCAAGCTAATGGAGAAAAAACCAACCTTTGCTGGGAAAGCAAGGCCGTTTATTCTTTTAGGGATGCCGCTTGTCGCTTTAGCTCTATTGGTTTTGTTTATCGTTCCTCTTCCATTTGGCGATGGAACGGCAGCTAACGTTGGCGGAACGGGCGGCTCATTCTCAAATCTTTGGGCAAGCGTCATCATCGCGATTGGATACAATCTTTATTATGCTTTCGCTTGGCCGATTTATTACACGTCACATTCGGCTTTAGTTAATTTGTCTACTAGAGATGGTGGTTCACGTAGTCTTCTTTCGACATGCGTTATGGCCGCTCAACTTGGCGCTGCAGGACTTTCGGGCATGGCAGGAGGCTTTTTAGTTGATCTTATTGGCTTATTGCCTGTTTATCATGTCACAAGCCTTGATAAAAACTTCTCGACTTATAAAGAAGCTCTTACCGCAGCAGGAAATAACGCTAGCGATATCGTTACAAAAATCACTCCGGCCGAAGCCAATAGCAAATGGACGATCCTTATGGTCATCATGATCGTTTGCCTAATTATTGGTTGCTTGCTTGAATATTACTTCACCCGCGAAAGAATCACCGAAGAGAACATTAAATCCATTGCCATGAACGACGTGGAAGGAAACTCTTCGTCTTCTAGTACCCAAAAAGGCGTTTCGATGAAGGAACAAATCAAAATTTGCATGAAGGACAAATATTGGTGGATCATCATGATTTTCTTCTTCCTCTATCAGTTTGGCGGGCAAATGAAAAACAACGATCTTTCTTTCTATTCGCAAGCTTTTACAGGCGGAACCTCCTTATCGTCGTTTATTAATACTTTAGGGGCGATTCCAACGGCCCTTGGCATGCTTCTTGTTTGGCCGCTTGCCAATAAATTCACAAAATCAAAAACGATTATCGGCGGATGCGTTTTGGCTTTCTTAGCCTCTCTCATTTCTTTGATTTGTTTGGTGCCAAACGTTTCAGATGGCGTCATTTGGGGCGTTTCCGTTACTTCGTTTATGATAAAGGCCTTAGGAACTGCGCCTGCTATGTATATCTCTTTAGCTCTTCTTGCTAATGTTCTTGATCACCAAGAAGCTCTATATGGTAAGAGAACAGATGGTTTCACGATGTCGATATACGGATCAATCATGGTTGCGATGTCTGGTGTTTGTAACGGTATCATCGCTGGCCTTAATTCCGCTTTTCCGGAATCAGGAAAGCTTCTCCATACAATTCTCGGCTATCTTGTCGAAGGGTCGTGTTATGTCGTCATGGGCATCATGTTCTTAGGCATGAGCGTTGAAAAATTCACGAAGATCGATAATCGCACAATTATCGAAAACCAAAAAGCAAAAGCCTTATCCGAAGGCAAGGAATGGCTTGCGCCAGAGGAAAGAATGGAAAAAGAAGAAAAAGAAAACGCTCGTTTAGTAGAAGAAGCCCGTCTTGCCCAACTAAAAATAGACTGTGAAAAGAAACATCTTGATTTCGATGCCGAAAACGCAAAATTCTTAGCGGAAAAAGCTAAAAAAGATGAAGCCTCCGCTAAAAAGAAGGCTGCTTCCGAGGCAAAGAAGGCTGCTTCTTTAGCTAAAAAGCAAGCGGCATTCGATGCTTTGCCAGAAGAGAAAAAAGCTGCGATTCTAGCTAAGAAGGCGGCCGAAGAAAAGAAGATTGAGGATGAATACAAAGAAATTCTTGCCAAAGCCAAAGCAAGCGGCCTGGCTGGCTAAAAATAAAAAAATCTGCACAAATCCGAGGGAAAACATGAAACATGAAGATCTCATAAAGAAACTCACATTAGAAGAGAAGGCTTCTCTTCTTTCGGGGAAAAATTTCTGGGAAACGCAAGACATCGATTCAATTTCTCTTCCAAGCATGTTTCTTTCGGATGGCCCTAATGGCTTAAGAAAACAAGCAAAAGCCGCCGACCACCTTGGTTTAAATCCATCAATACCCGCTGTTTGCATGCCTTCAAGCGCGACATCTGCCAACTCTTGGGATCCAGAAGTCCTTAAACTTGTTGGAAAAACGATTGGCGAAGAAGCCTCATCCGCAGAAGTTTCTCTTCTTTTGGGCCCTGGAATAAACATGAAAAGGAATCCCCGCTGCGGAAGAAACTTCGAATATTTTTCTGAGGATCCATTTTTAGCCGGGAAACTTGCCATAGGTTATGTAAATGGGGTTCAAGAAAACGGAATTGGAGTTTGCCTTAAGCATTTTGCGGCCAATAACCAAGAGATAAGAAGAATCACCTCAAACTCCGTGCTTGATGAACGAACCCTAAGAGAAATATACCTAACGGCTTTTGAGATGACCGTAAAAGAAGCCAAGCCTCTTTCGATCATGTCTTCTTACAATAAAGTTAATGATGTATACGCAAATGAAAATCCTCATCTTCTAAAAGAAATTCTTCGTGATGAATGGGGGTTTGATGGAATTGTTGTTTCAGACTGGGGTGGCGATAACGATCGTGTTGAAGCGGTAAAAGCTGGCTCGGAACTAGAAATGCCAACAACAGATGGCGAGACAAATAGAGAAGTTGTTCAAGCCGTAAAAGAGGGCCGTATAAGTGAGAAAGACGTCGATGTTTTAGTCGATGGAATAATAGACGTCGTTCTTAAAACACAAGCCGGTTTAAAGAAAGCCCATAAAAGCTTTGATAAGGACGAGCATCATTTAATCGCACAACACGTTGCCGAAGAATCTCTTGTTTTGTTAAAAAACAAAAACAACGTTCTTCCTCTCAAAGCTGAGGAAAGGGTTGCCATTATCGGAGATTTTGCAACTAATATGCGTTATCAAGGAGCTGGCAGCAGCGTTGTCAATCCCTTAAAAGTCGATCAGATAAACGAAGTGATTTCCGAATTCCCGATAAATGTTATCGGCTACGAAAAAGGCTTTGAGCGTTATGGCAAAAAGAATCAACGTTTAATTGATAAGGCTTTGATGATTGCTGAAAAAGCCGATGTTGTTCTTCTCTTCGTTGGATTAGACGAAGTGAGCGAAGCCGAAGGAATCGATCGCGCCAATATCCGTTTGCCAGGTAACCAAAGAGATTTGATCTCAGCCTTATATCACACAGGCAAAAAAATCGTTCTCATCCTTGAATGCGGAGCGCCTATTGAAATGCCTTTTGCCGATCGCGCCGATGCGATTCTTCATGCTTATCTTCCAGGAGAGGCAGGGGCAAAAGCAATTTTAAATATTTTAACCGGCAAGGTTAATCCATCAGGTAAATTAGCAGAGTCCTATCCTTATGGATACGCTGATTGTCCAAGTG
>CAVGNL010000101.1:0-2797 GCA_963630455.1 Prevotella sp. CAG:755 | reverse complement strand
ACATAAAATAGGGTATGCCGTAACAAAATTAACGGGCATAACCGAAAAGATGCTTGCCGAAGAAGGCGAAGAATTCCCTTTCGTTTTATCGCAATTTAGAAAATACGTAGGTAGATTCTGGGATAATTGTCGTTTCATCACTTTCTCGGAACATGATATCGTCATTATCAAAAGCACAATGTCAGAACATAGAGATTTAGACCCATTATACGCAAGAAATATCTACAAAAGACATCTTGATCTGCAAAGAATCCTAAGCGCTTATATCCAAGATGAGCATGGAAACCCCTATTCTTTAGCGAATTATCTTAAAATTTTCGGCCTTAAATTTGATGGGAAGGCTCATGATGCAATGTATGATGCCTTGAATCTTCTCGATTTATACAAAACGGCAATTGCCCGTCCGGATATTTTTGCCAAGGAATATAAAAAGACCTTATGCACCTCAAAAATGAAGCCAATTGTCAAAGAAATAATCACAACTTTGAACAAAAATATTGCTTTAACCCCAGAAATGTATCAAAAAATGATCGAGGATTCTTTTAAATGAGCATCCATTATCCGGCTGGCGTTAAGACCCCAAAAACATCAAAAGAATTGTTTAAAAAAAGTTCTCCAAAAAAGAAATACAATCTCAAAATCAAGGCCGGGAACAGAGGAATGAGCCTTGAAGAAGAGATAAACAAAAGCAATGAGTATTATTTAAATAAAGGCCTTGCCGTCATTCACAAAAAACCAACTCCAATCAATATCGTTAAAGTCGATTATTCTCATGGAGCAAAAATAGTCGAAGCTTTTTTTCAAGAGCCATCAACAACCGACTATAACGGCATCTATAAAGGAAAATATATCGATTTTGAGGCAAAAAGCACGCATTCTAAAACCTCTTTCCCACTTCGAAATATCCCCAAACAACAAATTAATCATTTAAATGCCGTGATATCATTAGGAGCCATCGCTTTCTTTTTGATCGAAATCGTTCCATTAAACGAAATTTATCTCTTACCAGCCGAATATGTTTGCAACTTTTACAAAGAAAAGCCTCGCAAATCAATTCCGGTTACCGAAATAATCGAAAATGGTTATAAAATCACGGAAAAATATATGCCTAGATTAGATTATTTACCTGTTATTGATGAATGCTTTTTCAAATAAGAGCAATATTTTCCTAATCGACAATTAAAGCAAAGCGGATTTTTTGCTTTGCAAAAGTCTCTACCAAAGAAAATAAAAGCGTGATGCAAATGAATCCACTCATCTCTCGGAAAAATCTTTTCCAATTTCTTTTCTATTCTCGCTGGATTCCAATCTTCATCCGCATACCCTAAGCGCGTGGCAATCCTTTTTATGTGCGTGTCGACAGGAAAATATGCTTCAGCACCAATTTCCAGAAGGAAAACACCAGCCGTTTTGTTACCAATTCCAGGAAGTTTCGTTAATTCTTTTCTGTCTTGAGGTATGTTTCCGTGATATTTCTCTTCCAAAGTTTTAGATAGATCCACGATATTCTTAGCTTTGTTCCGATATAGGCCAAGCGATTTAATTATTTCTTCAACGTTATGAACGTCGGCAAGAGACATTTCCTTGCTTCCAGGGTATTTGTCAAAAAGAATAGATGTTACTTTGTTAACTGATTTGTCAGTTGTTTGGGCGGATAAAGAAATTGCCACAAGGCACTCAAAAGCATTATGAAAAAGTAAGGTCGTTTTGGCGGTTGGATATTTATTTTTAAGGAAAGAAACGATATCTTCCTCTTTAGTTGTCATCGGAATCACCCCAAAGGGCTCTGGCTGCTTGAATCGTTTCCTCGACGCTCTTATCCCAGCGATCGCTCACGGCGCTTGCCCCTTCTTTTTGGATGTCATCTTGTTTTCTTCTGTTGACAAGAATTTTATTAATCGCCCTTATATTCTTTTTATTAGCATTCAAGGCATCAAGCAAGGCGTTTTTAATCATGTCTGCTGTGTAGCCGTTATCAAGCCAATCATTAATCGTCGATATTTCTAATGGGGTGAGAGTTCTAGCGAGTTTTTCTTCAAAAAGAGAAACGATTTTCTGCATCGTTTCTTCTCTTTCTTTATTTAAAGAGTTGTTTTGTTCTCTGGCTAAAGAAAAAGCAAATTCTTTTTTGACCTTATTTTCTAACGGAGAAAGAGATATTGTCAGTTTGTTTTCCTCATCGTGATCATAAACCAAATATCCTTTTTTCATCAATGAGGCCATAATGTCATTTATTTCTCTTGTGCCCAAATTCATCTTTAGCGCTAGCATATCAGCATTGACAAAAGCGTTTCCTTGATCGGAAAGATGCTTAATCATTAGGCATGTGACAAGTTCGTTCTCGCTCAAAGAAAGCTTGCTATAGGAATCAAGCAACAAATATTCAAAACTCACAGCATTAATCAAAGCGTTACCACGATTCATCTTCTAATCCAACCTTTCTTTTCTTCTTCTATTAATTTAGCGGGGTTTAATTCATTCAAAAGATATCTATTTTCGTTTATTGCCTTGAGGGTTTCTTCTTCGAAGGAAAAAGAAAGTTTTTTTGCGAAACGCTCAGCCCGGCAAATTCTTAACGGATCTTCCAGAATTCGCTTATAAGGGTTTCCGATGAAACGAATGATTTTCTTTTGCAAATCGCAAATTCCACCGCAAAAATCAATTATTTTATAATTTCTATCCAAATATATTGCATTGATCGTAAAATCGCGCCTCTTATAATCAATCGATGGTTCCCTCACAAAACGTATGTTGTTTGGATGACGATGATCGTAATATCCGCTCTCTTCCCGAAGGG
>CAVGNL010000100.1:0-5248 GCA_963630455.1 Prevotella sp. CAG:755 | reverse complement strand
TTATCGCTCTTTGTATTGGGGCCGCTCCTCTTAATTTGGGCAAGAGGGAACCATGCAGGTTTATGGCTTTCTTTGGCGCTAAATCTATAAAATCCATAGGCACTATCTGACCGTAAGCCATACAGACGATAACGTCAAAATCTAAATCTTTGGCAAAGGAAAAATCGTTTTTGATTCTATGTGGTTGAAACGTTTCAATACCTGCTTTTAGGGCTAATTTTTTGACTGGAGGAATTTCTATCTTCTCTTGTCCTCTTCCGCTTAATTTATCTTCTTGGCATACAATGCCCACGATTTTATAGCCGTTTTTGATTAAAGCCAGCAATGGTTTTACGGCAATATTTGGCGTTCCTAGGAAAAGCACTCTAACATCTTCGTTTTTTTCGTATTTAATCATTTCGATGCCTCCGAATTCAGTGTCATGACTATTTTTTAATAATTATACTTTTTATTTTAATGGTAAAATCCATATCATGAGGACAAAACATGACAAATTATAGCGAAAAAGAATGTCAAAAATTCATTGATCAGTATAAAAGCTTGCTTGACACTTCAATGACGCTTAAGGACATTTATGAGAATTTTACAAGTGTTCATTTAAGGGAAAAATGCTGCATTTATTTTGATGAAGATGATAAAAAAAGAACTTATACATACGCAAAATACAAGGACAATGTTTGGCTTTTAGCTAAGAGGTTGTCTTCTTTGCTTTCTGGCATTCCTGCAGGTAGCGTTATTGGGTTGAAACTTAAAAATTGTCCTATTTGGCCCTTGATGTTTTGGGCTATTTTGATGACCGGTCACCCGGTTTTGCTTATCGCCGCCAACTTAAAACATGACAATACCGAGAATTTGCTAAAAGATTCAAAGGCCATGGCTTTGATTGCTAACGAAGAAGAACCGTATTCGGTTCCTTCTTTTCGCATAAATAACGTTCGAAATGCTGATGAGGACATTTTTTTCACGTCGAATTGGGCTAATGAAGTTATTTTTTGTTCCTCAGGGACGACTGGAAATATAAAAATGATGGTCATGGATGGCGAAAACTTATGCTATCAGATCGCCGCTGCCGCCAATATTCCTTCTAACGGGAATATGCTCATGCATCCAGGAAAAATCCGGATTCTAGCCATGATTCCCTTTCACCATATTTTTGGCTTCGTCGCTGTTTTTCTTTGGTTTAGTTTTTATGGAAAAACTCTTGTTTATCCAAATAGCTCATCTTCAAGAGATTTAATTAAAGCGATTAAAAAAGGATCGTGTACGCATATATTTTCTGTTCCTGTTTTTTGGGACGGGATTTCTCAGCAATTTCAACGAACCACTTCTCAAGAAAATACTTCAAGGCAAGAATTGATCAAAAGAATGCTTGCTTATAACAATCGCCAAATTTCAAGAGATGAAGCTGGTTTTGCCTCAAACGTCATTTTCAAAAACATAATTCAAAAGAAAGTTTTCGGAAAACAAGTCGAGTTCTGCATTTCGGGGGGTGGGTATCTGCTTCCTAAAACTTCGTCGATGATAAATGGGCTGGGATACTCACTTAATAACGGATACGGAATGACGGAAATAGGCGTTACGAGCGTAGAGCAATCAAGTAAAGTCGAAAGACGTTTGCTTGGATCTATTGGCAAGCCTTTTGCCGGAGTTGAGTACAAAATCGTTCCTACCAATCAACAAAATTCTTTCGAAGGAGAACTTTGTATTAAATCAAAAACGATTCATAAAGAGGAAATAATCAACGGAAATCGTCAAAAAACCGTTTTAGATGATGGATATTTCCATACTGGCGACATAGCCTATAAAGATAAATCTGGTAGATATTATATTAAAGGCCGTATCAAAGACACGATAATATCCTCAAACGGGGAAAACGTTTATCCTGATGAAATAGAAAGTTATTTTCGAGATATCAAACACATCAACAATTTAGTCGTTTTCGGTGAGAGCGATGAAAACAGAGAAAGAGTTGTTCTAGTCGTTGATTTAGAGAATAACGTCACTTCAGACGATTTGCCTCAAATTGAAAAAGATATAGACTCAATCAACGCTTCTTTGCCTAACGAAAAGCGCATTTCTGATGTTTATATTTACAAAAAAAATCTTCCGATTGCCAACAACATGAAGGTTAAGCGCTTCGTTTTGCAAAGCGAATTAAAAACATCGCCGAATTATTTTCTTAGTTTCGATGAAGAAACGAATGTTAAGCAACCGGTTTCCTTTGAGGGATTCGATAAAAAAGAGGTTGAAGACGTTTTGACCAAGGTTAAAAAAATATTCTCAAAAACTCTCTATTTGCCTGAATTCAAAATTGAAAATTCTTCATCTTGGATCGATGATCTTGGAGGAGACTCCATGTCTTATGTAACAATGGTTCAAGAATTAAACGCTTTATTCAAAATTTCAATACCCACGGATAAATACGGAAAACTCCTTACGGTTGAGGATTTTACGAAAGAAATTCTTGAAATGACCAAAAAAGCCGAGATGGAAAACAATCAAAGCGAAAAATAGTTGTTTTAAATTGTATTTAAATGTAAAATTGTGCACGCATAAGCGAAAAAAGGATAAAACAATATATGGCAAACATTAAATCACAAATCAAACGTATCGAAGTTGGCGAAAGAAATAATGCCCATCATTCTGCTCGTAAGAGTGAAACACGCACTCAAATAAAAAAAGCTGAAGCAGCTATCGCAGCAAAGAATAAAGAGCAAGCTGTTATCGAAGTTAACAAAGCAATTTCTCTTCTTGATAAATTAGCGCAAGACGGTATTATCTCAACAAATTCCGCCAATCGTAAAAAAGCGCATCTTCAAGGTGAAGTTTCCGCTTTATAATCGTTGGTTAATAAAACCATATAAGCCCCATTTTTGGGGGCTTTTTAAATGCTTTTGAAAATTATTTCAACTTTCTTTTCACTTGTTTCAATTAACATGTAAGAGGGACTTCCATCTCTTGGCTTGCTTAGAGAACCGGGGCATAGAATATACATGTCTTTGTATTTTTTTCTTTCCTTTACATGGGTGTGGCCGTGAATAAAGATTCTTATGCCTTTATCATAAAGCTCTTTCAAATGAGTCTCATCAAATATCGGGTAATGACGCATGTATAATTTCCCGTAATTCGTGTTTAACGTATATTCGCTTCTAAAATGGGAAAAACCGTAATCGCAGTTACCTTTTACGGCGCAAAATGGAGATATGTCTTCGTTTCCGAAAGCCTCAACATCACCAGCGTGCAAATAAACATCAGCTCCGTTTTCAATCATCGCAACCTTTTTAATCGAATAAAAGTCGCCATGTGTATCCGATATGACAACGATTTTCATATTTCGAAATTAGCGACAAACAATTCAAAAGCCAGTTTGTCATTCATCCTGCCTTTAAAAATATTTGATTCATAAAAGTAAAGCTGTTCAATGGCTCTATGAAGACAGGGAGAGGTCATTTTCCGAATGTTAAATAACGAAGCTTTCACGCGTCCAACTGAGCATTTGAGTTTCAGGGAAATGTCGTAAGCTTCTAAACCTCTTCTCGATAAATAGCGCACTTGGTCTAAAAAAACAAATTGATTGAGCAATAAATTCATTAAAGGTATCGCATTCGCGGTGCTTCCTTTGACTTGCATATCCTTAAAAATGCTTAAAGCTTGTTTTTTATCACCTTTTAATAAGGCGTTTGACAAAACGAAAACATCATCTTCCAAGGGAGCGGGAACTAATTGTTTAACCATCTTGATATTTACGGTTTCGCCGTTTGCGTAGGCAAGAAGCTTATTTCCTTCTTGAATGAACAAAGAATAATCGCCGTTTGTCCTTTCGCGAAGTTCGCTGACTGCATCATCATCGATTAAACCGCCTCTTTTTTCGAAAAACTTCGGGATGAACTGCTGCCACTGATTTTCATCAAAAGAAGCAACTGAAACAAATTTCGCTCCGCCTTCTTCCAAGGCTTTATAATAAATTGACTTATCATCCAAACTATCAGAATAGACAAGCAAATAAAGATTAATCAATGGATCAGGATCTTTGAAGAAGGCAAGCAACGGACCCTCATCATCATCTTTCAAAGTTTTTTTCTTTTCTTTTGTCTTCGCCAAATAAAAGAAATTCTCAGCAATCACTGCCTTTTTGTCGTATCCAATCGGAAGCGAAAGACATTCATTAGATAGGTCAATCAGTTTTGAGAAGGCCATATCGAGCGTAACGTAATTTAAATCATCGTGTTCAGGAAGGACTTCTTTAACCATTCTTTTAAGAGGTCCTTTAAGCATTCTTGATTGAGAAGAAAATAAAATCGTAATCACGGAAATATTATAGTTAATTCAAAACTATAAATCACCTAAAGGCTTATCAAAAAACGTTTTATAGGTTATCGTTCCTTCGATATCCGTTCGGTGATAAGGAATTTTGAACTTTTCAAAACGTTTTATAACTTCATCATTCGGATGCCCGTATTTATTGTTTTTTCCCACCGATATTATCGCAACTTCTGGTTTTAAAGCCTTTAAAAAAGCCTCTGAAGATGATGTTTTTGAACCATGGTGACCAACTTTTAGAATATCGGCTTTGATGTCTGGATTATCTCTGATTATCTTTTTTTCGATGTTTGAATCGGCATCTCCAGTGAAAAGAAATCGCTTTCCGATAAAAGAGAGCCCAAGAACCAAGCTACTTTCGTTACTGTTTTCTCCATCACTATAGATATTGTAATTATGAAAACGAAGGTTTCCTATTTCTAAGGGAAAAGATGAAGGCTCGGATATCAGCTGCTTTACAGTAAAATTTTTTAATAAACTGTCTTTGGCCCCAACATGGTCATAATCATTGTGTGAAGTTATAAGGTAATCAATTTTGTAGACTTTTTCTTTACGAAAGAACGGAATTAAAACTTCTTTGGCCATATCAAAGGATAAGTTGCCTCCGGTATCAATAAGAATATTTGTGTTTCTGTCTCTAATCAAAATCGAATCTCCTTGTCCGACATTTATGAAACTGACTTGTTGAGAGACAAAAGCCTCTATAGACAAAGAAGGCAATATAATAGAAATCATTTGAACAAACGAAAATATCTTCGCTAAGTTTGTTAATCCCTTGTTTAAGAAATACAAAATTAACAAAATGGCAAAATAAAACAAGAAAACGCAACTTTTTGGTATCTCTCCAAGCGGAATTGAAAAATTGATTTTATCGATAAATTCAAGAAAGTCTTTTAAAAGGCTCGCATAAGAATTGAGCAATGAAGCA
>CAVGNL010000099.1:0-6489 GCA_963630455.1 Prevotella sp. CAG:755 | reverse complement strand
CTTTTCCTCAAGGCGCTTCTTTTCTTCGGCTTTCTTTTCCTGCAAAGCGATACGTTCTTGTTTCTTTTTCTCTTCCAGAATTCTTTGTTCTTCTTCAATTTTCCTTCTTTCGGCCTCTTTTTTCGCTTTTTTCTCCAATTTTATGGCTTTATTCTTTTCGGCTTTAGCCGTTTTCACTGCCTTTATGTCTAAGCGGACTTCTTTGGCGGCTTTCACCATGAGAACGTACATCAAAACATAAAAAACAAGAAAAGCTATCGGTCCGAAAGCCATAAGGTAAATTAGCCAATCATTATGCCCGGAGAAAAGCGCTAAAAAGCCATGTCCTGAATAAGACGCACTCCCATTTAAAATTTCATACTTAGTTTTTTGCATCAATGGTAAAAAAGCAATTAATGAGAGCCATAAGATTACCAAATAAGAAAACAAAAGCAAAAGCATCGAAATAACATTTATCCGATAAACCTTACTCGCTTTTTTAAAGCCGCACGTGCAGAGCCTGAAAAGCAAAAACACAATCACGGAACCAACAAACGGAAGCATCACTAATCCGCTTAAATAGCCTGCGTTCGTTGCGTATATACTTGTGCTGCCATCAAAAGGCGTTGTTACCGTCATGCTGCAGAAGGCAAGTACTGCCGCCACAAAAAAAGCGGCGAAAGCAAACCACGCAAACTTGGTTCCACGATTTTGTTTTTTCTTATTTTCCATATGAGAATCCTCTTATTCTGGAATGATAACAAAACAAGCGCCAACAAAACGCCAATTCAAGTTTTAAAATATGCTTTTTGGCTCAAAATAGGTATTCAAATAAATGCGTTCCATCAAACAAAACTCCGTTTGGATGCGAAGAATTGACAATATATTAAAGAATTCCGAATCAAAGACACTATACACCGAGAATTTTCGCTAATTCATTGATGTATTTTAATGTTTTGCATGTGAGCCATGTGTTATCAACTCTTAATGATTTCTTTTTTGTGATTTTGGACAATAATCTTATTACCATCGGCAATGAGTATTTTTTCTCTAAATGAAGTTTAATTATTTCTTTCTTCATCCTCATAACCATAATGCAGGAAATGAAATTAAAAAATTCAGTTGCTTGTAATCTATAATCACCTTGAACATTCACAGTTGTCGATTCAAGGATGTCTTTATATTTTCTAAAAAGATTTTCAATTTCCCATCGTTCTTTATATGCTTTGTATGCAGAATATAAATCAATCGCTGGATTGTTGGATTCAAATACAATCATTCCAAAATTATTTTTCTCTTCAAATTCATGAGCATCAAAGGTATTGTTTCGAATGTTTTTATCTAAATATCCTCTTGCTTGTTTAGCCATCTCTTTACTGCTGATGTAGGCATAATAATGCTTTCCATTAATTTCTAAATGTGTGCCTCTAATCGTGTCTTCGCCAAAAGGAAAATACGTTTCGAATCTTTCTTTTTTAATTGCTTTTGCTTCTTTTCTATCAAGTTTGATTGGGCAAAGATACGATATATTTTTTTCTGCCATTTTGTCTTTAAGAGCTTTGACATCGAAACCTTTATCGATAATAACAAATGAATCTTTTAATGAATAATTATCGATAAAATCGCTAAAAGAAGTGTGATCAAGCATATTGCCGGGGTAAACTCCAACAGCAAGAGGCTCTTCAATATCTAGATTGTATGCGTAAAGGATGGATATATCTTTGCTGCCTTTAATTCTTCCTTTTCTTGAAAATTCTGAACAACTATTTGTTAATGAATTATTACTTTTAAGCATTCCGTCGACAACAACATTTTTACTTGCTAGTTTTGCAATTCTATTAAACATAAATTTATCGATTTTAGTTGATGCTTTGCCAATCTTATCTAAAAAAGATGATATCGTGTCATTTGATAAACCAATACCAGGGAAAAATTCGCTAGCAAATGTTGTTTTATATTCAACTTCTATCTCTTCATTTTTTATATCTGGATTTGTCGCTCTAAGTAATGCGATCAAATAAATCTTTTTGGCATCTTCAATCGGGTATACTTCAGTTAAACCCTTGAATAAATCACGCGATAAATTATCAACAAATTTAACGTGTCCATAAGATTTTGTATCTATCTCAAATATTTCTTTATTGTTTGGGTAATAGGTGCCATCTATTATTTTCCCAATTACGCCTAATTCAACAGGCCTTATCTTCCCGTTTATTCTTTTGCTGGTTCTTGCGATGACATTATATTCATTAGGTCTGCTGGTAGCTTTTACTCTAGTATTTTTTGGTTTTAATTTAAGTATTTCCTGAGGTATCGACATAGCTGTTCTCAATAAAGTGTTAACCACTATACATAGTATAAAACTTAAAGAAAAAATAGCAATAAAATAATTAACAATTTAAATCAAAGATTTAAAGAAAAAATAGAGGTATAAGAAGAAGCTACAAAACAAGAAAAATTATTAAGAAAAGTAACTTTTTAATCAAAAAATGCTTTTGTATAGGGGTTTAAATTCGGAATTCTTTAATGTATATAAGATAATTTCATTGGGGCGACAAATTTGTTGGATGGATAAACGCTAGTTCGCCTGTCGCAGATTGCATTGATGAAAAGCCTTCCATATGATGATGCAATGTATACAAAATAAAGAAAGTCAGGCGAGATGAAAAAGAAAAATACGGCAAAAGCGAATAGGATTATCGCTTAAACTGAATTGGCATTTTCACTTAATGATTTTTTGGGAACGCCTCTGCATACTATGTAAATAAATGATTGCCCGTCAGCCTTCGCTTGCGGACAAAACTTGATTTAGAACCGCTACCGAATTTAAGATCCGTGCTCCTGCTTCTTTATTCTTTCATCCGTGTTTTAGTTGGTTTGTTTTTTAAAATATTACTTTGATTATTTTAAACATGATTTGCTTGTTAAATGTAAGTTTGATTATACGGATGGCAATTGGTAAAAAAAGATGCTTGTCATGCCAATTAGCCGTTACAGCGAAGTCTCCAGAAATATTAATAGATGCCTTTACCGAATCAAAATTCAACTTATCATTTGATTAAAGCAGTCAAAAAGACTAGCACATATTTTTTATTGCGCCCCCATTTCCTCAATCAAGTTTGAGAATGCAAAAAATACCGGTTCTTTCCGCCGTTGTGTAAATAAGTGTTGTGCGACCTTTTAAATAAGCCGAATTCTAAATACCACAAATAGGCAAAACATATACGTTGTCGTTTAAAGGATACACAGTATCTGTATTACAAATGATTGCCTTTGATCCAATTTGATATTTCGTGTTATCCAATTGTTTGAATCCTTTTGCGACTTTGTTGTTAAAGTTGATTCCGCTTTTGCATTCTACTCTATGCAGCTTGCCATCTTGAATGATGACTAAGTCGATTTCATTCATATTGTTGTCTCTGTAATAATAAAAATTAGGTTCCATGCCGTTGTTAATGTAACTTTTTTTGAGTTCGTTAATAATGTATGTTTCAACAAATCTTCCTGAAAATGCGCTCGATCTCAAAACTTCGCCATTTGTCAGTTTTGCCAAATAACACGCCAATCCTGTATCGGAAAAATAAAGTTTTGGCCTTTTGACAATCCTTTTTGAAATAGATATTTCATTATATGGTTCCAGTAAATAAACAATATCGCCAGCAAGCAACACGCTAAGCCATGATACGATTGTTTTTTTATCTACACCCATTATTTTAGCGATATTGTCGCAAATCAATTCTTCACCAGTTAAAGATGCGATGAGTTCCATAAAATGTCTAAATAGGAGCTTATCCTTTACATTTAAAATTTCTGATACATCTCTTTCGATATAGGTTTCGACATAATCGGAATAAAACTTTTGGGTTTTTAATTTGTTGTTACTATAAAGTTCTGGGTAAAACCCTTTGACTATGTAATCAAACAATTGAATTGCAGTCAGTGGATTAGCATTCGCTCTTTTTTGTATATCGATTAAGTTGAAATCAAATATTGGTTCATCTCTTTGAATGATTTCGTTCCTCGAAAGGGGCATCATATGTATTATTGATACTCTTCCCGCAAGAGATTCCGTGATGCCATTCATTAATTTATACATTTGAGAACCCGTCAGGATAAACATTCCGTAATTATCAATTCTTTTCCTCTTTTCTTTATTGACGATTTCTTCAATCACGTTAAAAAGCCTGGGAGCGCGCTGCACCTCATCGATAATCAACGGCCAAGGATGTAATTGCAAAAACAAATCTGGATCGTTATTAGCTAGTTCCCTATCTCTTAAACTATCAAGCGAAACATATCCAAAACCCATTTTTTCGAATTCAGAAACTATTGTCGATTTTCCTACTTGTCTGGCGCCGGTAATGAGTGTTACCGGCCTTGATTTGACGCTATCCAATATTTGATTATAAATATGTCTTTTTATCATGAAATTAACAACTTTTTATGTATTATATTCTAGTATTTTAGGGAATTCAATTCCCTTTTTGTATAGGTTTATATATAGCTTGCGAAAGTGCTTCCTATACGATTATTTATTTTTTCTTCCTAATATGAGCAACGTATATTTCTTGTTACAAAATACTCAGAAACAAACGAGATGCCTATTACGCAACTGGCGTTCAACCTACCATTTGGTGGGAAAAGTAAGAATGAAACAAATTTTTTGTTTTATAGCAAAGTGAAGGCAAACATCTGATGCGAAAAACACAATCACAACAAAAACAATATTTTTCGCACTTTACTTTATCAAATGTCCAGCTTAGATAGAACTAATGGGAGCGACAATAGATTTTCGATCTTTTTACAATTCTCTTAACGATAGATTTCTCATTATATGGTTGAAGCAAATAGATAATATCGCCTGCAAGCAAAACGCTAATCCAATATTTAATTGTTTCAACCTTTACGCCTACCGCTTTTGCTAAAGAAGTCATATACCGACTCTTCTCCAGTTAGGGAGGCTAAGACCTGCATAAAATTTTGGAATTTGTATTTATCTTTCAAATTAATAATTTGAGAGACATCCCTATCTAAATATGTGGAAACATAAACGGAACGAAAGGAATTCACATCAACATCTTTTTTTGAATATAGCTCAGGGAATATTCCTTTCACAATTAATTTATATAAGTCTGTTGCCTCTATTTTTTATTTTTAGATTTTAGACCACTTACACGCTAATTTTGACCGTTTACCTAATGAATACAGTTTCCGAATAACGAAAAGAGTATGATTCTTTTCACAAGGAGAAAGAGATGAAAATTCAAATATGCATAGATAATGAAGAAGAAAGAATAATCGTACACGTTCACTCAAGAACTGAGTTAGTTAATAAAATCGAAGAAATGGTCCTAAACGAAGAAAACAAGATTGAAGGGATTAACTGCTTTGGATACCTAGAAAGCGATATCGTTCCATTGAAAATTAAAGAAATAACAATGTTCTGTGTGGAAGATGATAAAACTTATGCATCTTTTGGCAACAGGAAATACAGCATCAAGAAACGCCTATATCAAATTGAAGAAATCTTGAATGATGATTTCATAAAGATCAATAAATCATGCATCATCAATAAGAATCATATTAAGAAGTTTAATACTTCATGGAATGGGGCTCTGCTAGTCGAATTAGATAACGATGAAAGGCAATATGTCTCAAGAAGAATGATAAAAAATCTAAAAGAAAGGATGGGTTTATAAAATGAACAAGCATTTTAAAGAATTTTGTCATCGTGGATTGATGTTTGGTGGATTCGGTCCAATTATCTGCGGTTTGGTTTATATGATTATAAATCTTGCAGGAACGAAGCTTGAATTAGCTGGCTGGCAAATATTCGTGGCAATCATAACATCATATTTGCTGGGGTTTGTATGTGCCGGCTCTTCTGTTTTCGAGCAAATAGAAAACTGGTCGATATTTAAATCTGCCTCAATACATTTATTTTCGATTTACGTATTTTATTTGTTCACTTATTTGGTGAATTCATGGATTCCATTAGATTGGAAAGTAATATTGATTTTTTCAGTCGTTGTTATCGTCGGATTCTTAATAATATGGTTTATCGGATTTTGCGTTACATCTAGATGCTCCAAAAAATTAAATGACAAAATAAGGGGAAAGTGATTTGCAGAGCCCGCTGGAAGGTGGACAGAAAGGAGCAAAAAAGGGCAGGCCGCTGTCCACTTTCTCTTGACTAATGCAATGCCGTTGGTCCTCATGTACTCCTTGACGTAGTTGACGATAGAAGGTTTCGAAACATCGTATTCCATCGCCACTTCTTCTTTGGCGACGGCGTGTCTACTTTCATGTTACCACTGCAACCTGAATAATTATAATTATTAAATATTTACTTTACACATTTGCGCTATTTTATAGGACACATTTGTGTTATTTCATCGGACAGATTTGTCATTACTAAAGAAAATAAAAAGCAGTAATTCTACTGCTACTATTTTTTTCTATTACGGGCAAGATCTAACTTTGCCCTAATAACGAAGTGTCCAGGAATAT
>CAVGNL010000098.1:5125-7266 GCA_963630455.1 Prevotella sp. CAG:755 | reverse complement strand
TCCCCATGTGTGTTTCGCCGTTTCTTCCGCAAAAGCCTGCGCGATCGATTAGCAAGGTCACATCGGCGTTTATTCTTGCGCAATCATGGAGAATTTCATCATACGCACGTTGCAAAAACGTTGAATAAACGCAAAGAATCGGATGTAATCCAGTGTATGTGGAAGCTCCGGCGAAAACGGCCGCATGTTCTTCAGAAATACCCACATCAAAGCAACGTGTAGGATATTTTTCAAACGCCGCCTCCAAAAAACTTCCCTTAATCATCGCTGGGCAAATCAATATGTTATTTTCGCTATTTTCCAAAGATTCTTCGGCAAGAATCCCCATGAATTTCGAGAATGAGATTTTACTTTTGTCGTTATTTTTCGGTAATCCGGTATCAGTATCGAATTGATCAACGCAGTGCCAATCACCGCTTTCATCTTCTTCCGCCGGTTCATATCCCATCCCTTTTTGAGTAAACGTGTGGATGATAACTGATCTTTTCGTTCGCTTCGCTTGCGAAAAAGCTTTCTCTAATTCCAAAAAATCATGTCCATTTACAGGTCCTATATAATCAAGTCCTAATTCATCGAAAATATTTTGAGTATTAAGCGGAGAATGAATTGCATAATCTCTATCGATGTATTTTGGTGACATTTTTCTAAGGGCCCCCTCAACACCGCCAACAGGTTTTGAAATAGACATGTCATTGTCGTTAAGCACGATGATTACTTTGTTTTTGCGTCCTGCGATGTTGTTAAGCGCCTCAAAGGAAACGCCATTGGCTAAGGAAGCGTCGCCGATTAAAATTACAACACTAAATTCCTGGTGTTTTAAATCCCGAGAAACCGCAAAAGCCTCGCCGGCAGATAAGGCGGTCGAACTATGACCGGCTTCGAAACAATCGAATTCGGATTCTGCGCATTTAATAAAACCTGATGGCCCATCAAATTCGTTTAATTTTCTTAAATCGCGACCAGTAATGATTTTATGAGTATAGCACTGGTGACTGACATCAAAGATTAGCTTGTCTTTAGGAAAATCAAAGGCCTTATAAAGTGCAATGGTAAGTTCAACTACTCCTAAATTGCTGGATAAATGACCACCATTAATCGAGACATCTTCAAGAATTTCTTGACGTACGTTTTTGGCGAGTTCAGATAGCTCGTGGACGCCCATTAATTTTATTTTATCTACTATATTTTGCATAAAAAACTACTAATAATTAACCAATAAAAATATTATTCATTAGATTTTGTCGAATATTCTTTTATTTTGGTCTCAGCATTATCCAAACTAAGTTGAAGTTCTCTTATCAATTTCGTTCCTTCTTCGTATAATTTCATAGAATCTTCAAGAGAAAGAGTAGAATTTTCCACTTCATTGACGATTTCTTCTAACCGTTTCATTTTTGTTTCAAATGAATCATTTTTATCCATGCTACTCTCCTAAGACAGCGCTTCTTATCACACCATCTTTCATTTTGGTATTAATCACTTGCCCTTTTTTAACTGATTTTATCGACATTATCGGTTTGCCAGTTGCATCCGTCGTTATGCTAAAGCCCCTATTAACAACATTATTGGGATTGATCGCGTTTAATCTGCCTTCAAATCCGCTTATTTTTAAACGCAATAATGCTATTTTCTGCTTAATGTTGTTATCTAAATAGTCTTTCTTCGAAACAACGTCTTTTTTTGCGCTTTCATATATAGATGAAGGATTTATAAAGAATTGTCGTTGACCGAGCGCTTTTATTTTATCACGGTATGTCTTCATTTTTAAGGCAATCGTATCATTAAGCGTTTTTTCTGCGTCCATTAAGAAATTTCTAATTTCTTCTTGGTTGGGGGTTGCGGCCTCAGCAGCGGCTGTTGGCGTTGAAACTCTTAAATCAGCGACAAAATCTATTAACGTTATATCTATCTCATGCCCTACGGCAGAAATAAACGGGCATCTGCAAGAAGAAAAAGCCCTGACAAGCGTTTCATCATTAAAAGATGAAAGGTCTTCATTTGAACCGCCTCCACGAGCGACTATTAAAACGTCAAGATTTTCATTATTGGCTTTTTCTAAAGCTTCTATCATGCTTTTCGGCGCATCTTTGCCTTGAACTTGTGCATAGAAAAAACTAATTTTTGCAATTGGCCATCTTCTA
>CAVGNL010000098.1:0-5115 GCA_963630455.1 Prevotella sp. CAG:755 | reverse complement strand
TATTTCTTCTTAAGTCTGATTCGGCTGCGCTATTTTTACCGACAATTATGCCGATATTCTCAGGCATTTTCGGAATAGGCCTTTTTCTCGATTCGTCAAACAATCCTTCGGCTGCTAGTTTCTTTTTTAATTTTTCTAATGCGACTAAGGCTGCTCCTTGACCAAATAATTGGAGTTGAAACACTTGCAAGCTGTATCTTCCTCTGGCCGCATAAACTGTGATATTCCCAAACGCAATCACTTCATCGCCATCTTTTGGATAAAAATTAATCTTTGAAGCATAATTGCCCCATAAGATGCAGGATATAACGCTGTTATTGTCATCTTTTAAATCAAAGAAGACTCCACTTTTATAAATCTTCCAATTGCTTATCTCGCCTTTAACGCAAAGGCCTTTCAAATCAGTCTCTCCTTCAAGTTTGCATTTTATCAGCGTATTTAAAGTGGTTACCGAGATGAAGGAAGGTTCCTCAGTTTTCTGATACATCATTTACCAAAACCTTATCTAATATAGCATTTATAAAACCCTTTGATTTTGGGTCCAAATATTCTTTAGCGAATTCTAAGGCTATATTAATGGCAATCCTTTTGCTTACTTTTTCAACGTCATAATAAAAATGGCAGTATGAATATAGCAAAAGAGCCTGTTGAAGATGATCAATACGTCGCCACGTCCATCCGCGCATATATTTTTCATATGCAGGTATAATTTCTTGCATATGCTTAATCGCAGCGATGGAAATTCTTTTCACAAAAGGATCAACGTCGGAATAAGGTTTCTCACAAATATCAGAGATTAATTCTTCGAGATCAATTATGCGGTTCATTTCTGAATAAAGCAGGACATCATAGATAACGAATATGGTTTTTTCTTCTGCTTGTTTGCGGTTCATAAATAACACCTCTAAAGATCAATCATCCAATTAGGACTAAAAAAGTTTACAACAAAGAGCCTCTTTTTTGTAGATGTAATCGCTTCACCGTATTTCCTAATTAAGAAAAAAGCGCTATTCAAGCGCATTTTTCTTTATTTTGTGAAAGAAGAGACTTTGATGTTGATATTGAAAGGAACAGTTTCGCACATCATCAACAACGAATCTGCGACGCTATTTTGAATGTTGTTGCAAACCGTATTCACGGATTCGCCTTTTTTGATTGAAACATCGAGATTAATATCAACTTTGCCATCTTTTCGAAAATAAACTTTAACGGGGTTAGCCATTTGGAAAATCGCAACTTTTCTCCTATTTTTAACGGATGCGCCAACGACGTTATTGGTGGCCGTTTCGACAATCGTCATAAAAGCGCGATGAGAAATTCCCATCAAACCATAAGGGCTATAATTGTTCAGATAATAATAATCGCGGTTCATAGCAATATTTTACTCACCTTTGATAATAGCTTCAACTTTCTTAAGAATACTCTCAGTCGTGAAGCCAAAATAAGAAAGGACTTCATTTGCAGGAGCGCTGCGTCCGAATTCATCAAGGCCTATAACATTGTCGGCATACTTATACCAAGTTGCACTCGAAGCCATTTCCAACGCAATGCGTTTATTTCTTGGAAGGCGGAGTATTTCATTTTGCTTATCTTTGCTAAGCAAATCAAAACGATTTGTTGAAGGCATTGAAATAACATCGACGTATATTCCTTTTTTACTCAATTCTTCTTGCACGCTTATTGCAAGGGAAACTTCGCTTCCGCTAGCTATCAATTCATATTCAGGCTCGAATGGTGTCTTCGAGATTAAATAAGCTCCAAAAGCGACGTTTTTCTCTGATGAGTTCTTCTGCAAAGGAAGATTTTGTCTCGTTAATATCAAAGCGGTAGGATGATCCTTGCTTTCTAAAGCCAATCTCCAAGCGCCAAACATTTCGCGGTCATCACATGGACGTATCACATCGATTCCGGGAATGGTTCTTAAGGAAGCTAGTTGCTCAATGGGTTCGTGTGTAGGGCCATCCTCTCCAACCGCGATAGAATCATGCGATAAAAGATAAATGGCAGGAACTTTTTCTAAGCAAGCCATTCTGATAGCGTTTTTGAAATAGTCGCTGAAAACCATGAAGCTGCCAACATAGGTCACCAATCCGCCATGGAGTAACATGCCATTTTGCGCTGCTGCCATCATGAATTCACGGATTCCAAAATTAATGTTCTTTGCGTTTCTGCACGTAGAGGAGAAGCCTTTGTCACCAGGAATACTCGTTTTTACGGAAGAGGCCACATCCGCACTTCCTCCAAAAGTGAATGGCACTTTATTAACGATCTCTAAAAGATATCTCTCGGAAGCGTTTCTCGTCGATTCGCTTTCTTTTGTTGCTGGTTGGATTATATCGTATGAATCGATATTTCTTGCAAACCCATTAAGAAAATCATGATATTCATGAGGGTATTTCAAGGAATATTTTTTACTTTCTTTTTGATATTCCTCATAAGCTTTCTCACCACGTGAAATGAAATTGTCCTTTAGATTGCCATAAACATCTTCATCAACCTCAAAAGGCACATGGTTTGGAAGGAAACCCTTTGAACTTTCGAGATAATCATCATTTTTCAATGGCGAACCATGCGTCTTAGCAAGTCCGGCGTTTGCCGTTCCGAATCCAATTATCGTATGTAATAAGATCATCGTCGGTTTCAACGATGTTTTCGCTTCATTCAAAGCTTTATTTATAGCCAAAATATCGTTCCCATCAGAAATTTCGATCGTGTTCCATTCTGAAGCCTCAAAACGTTTTATCACATCTTCAGACATCGAATTTGATGTCGGACCATCCAAGGTCGAAGTGTTTTGGTCATAGATGAGAATAAGTTTGTTTAATTTAAGATGTCCGGCAAAAGAAATCGCCTCTTGAGAAATTCCTTCCTCCAAGCAACCATCGCCGCACAAACAGTACGTGAAGTGATTAATGAGCTTTTCGCCATCCGGATAAGAAGCGCGAAGTTTTTCTTCAGCCATGGCCATGCCAACAGCTTGGGCAATCCCTTGCCCTAAAGGGCCAGCGGTTGCGTCTATTCCTGGAGTAACGCCATATTCGGGGTGACCAGGCGTGCGACTATTTAACTGACGAAAGTTTTTCAAGTCATCAATAGCCAAATCGTAGCCGGATAAATGAAGCATTGCATAAAGCAAAGCGCTATTATGACCGCTTGAGAGAACAAAACGATCTCTGTTTATCCAGTCTGGATGTTTGGGATCAGAAACAAGATGATATTTAAAAAGGGTATAAAGAGCCGGGGCGGCGTCCAATGCCATTCCTGGATGTCCGCTGTTGGCTTTTTGAATTTCATCTAGCAATAAGCATCTAAGCGTTCCAACACTCTTTTCGTCAATTTGTTTTTCTAACTTTGGATCAATCATCTCATTTCTCCTTTTAGTAGTTTCTTAGTTCTATTTTAGTTGATTATATTATCTAAAGATAATATCTACTCTTTCTTTATTTCAACGCCAACGGCATCCAAAGCTTCCTTTGAAACAACCGAAGGGGCTTTCGACATAGGATCTGTGGCTTGTAAATTCTTAGGGAAAGCTTCAACGTCACGAATATTATCAGTTCCGCAAAGAATCATGCATAGACGATCTAATCCGAGAGCAAAACCTGCATGCGGAGGGACTCCGTATTTGAAGGCTCTGAGGAACCAACCGAATCTTCTTTCGACCTCTTCTTCCGATAATCCAATAAGGCGGAATATCTTCCATTGCGTGTCATGGTCATAAATTCTTAGCGTTCCACCACCAGCCTCATAGCCGTTGATTACGATATCGTATGCATAAGCGAGAACCTTTTCTGGATCCGTGTCAAGTAATGGCAAATCCTCATCTCTTGGTCTTGTAAAAGGATGGTGTTCAGCAGAATATTGATCTGTTCCCTCGATTCTTTCGAACATTGGGAAATTTACAACCCAAAGCAAATCATAGGTTCCTGGCTTGATTAAGCCTAATTCTTTCGCGAACAACGTTCTTATCGCACCTAGGCCGAAATCGATATCTCTCCTATCGTTTGAGGAGGCGAAGACTAATAAATCGTTTTCTTTCAATCCCAATGTTTCAATAAGTTCTTTTTCAAATTCTTCATTCAAAAACTTGCCAAACGAACCATCTAGTTTTCCTTCTTCTAATTTAAGCGTTAAAACTCCTTTTAAATTGAATTTTCTCGCTTCCGAGGAAAGCAAATCGATCTTTTTGCGGCTTGTTTCCTTTCCTTGTTTGGGAATCACGATGCCTTTTATGTATTTTGAATCCTTAAAGGAAGCAAATTCGGTTTTCTTTAAAATCGCCGTGATATCATGCAAAGTAAGTTCATAACGTGTATCTGGTTTATCAGAACCATATGTATCCATCGCATCCCAATAATTCATGCGACGAAGCGGAAGTTTTATATCGACGTTCACTATTTCTTTGAAATAACGTTTTAGCATCCCTTCAGCCAACTCAAGAACTTGATCTTGATCCATGAAAGACGTTTCGACATCAATTTGCGTGAATTCTGGCTGACGATCAGCGCGTAAATCCTCATCTCTAAAGCATTTGGCGATTTGATAATATCTTTCCACGCCGCCGATCATTAAAAGCTGTTTAAATAGCTGAGGAGACTGTGGCAAGGCATAAAAACATCCGTGATGCAAACGAGAAGGAACCAAATAATCTCTTGCCCCTTCAGGCGTTGCTAAATCAAGAATCGGGGTTTCCACTTCCAAAAAACGGTTTGAATCGAGGTATTCATGCGTTATTTTGACGATTTTCGCTCTTGTCCGCATATTTTTAAGCATGCATGGACGGCGCAAATCTAAGTAACGATACTCAAGTCTTGTATCTTCTAATGCATCCGTCTTATCCGCGATTATAAAAGGAGGATTCTCAGCCTTATTAATGACTTTGATATTTTCGGTAACGACTTCAATCTCCCCAGTAGGAAGTTTTGGATTAGGAGTATTTTTCTTACGAACGATTCCCTTGACTTGAATGACGTATTCATTACGCACATCGGGAACTTTTGAAGGATCTTCAACGCAAAGCTGAACTATTCCGGTGTTATCTCTTAAATCGATAAAAAGAATCGACCCTAAATTTCTTCTCGTCGAAACCCAACCGACAAGAGTGACTTCTTTTCC
>CAVGNL010000097.1:0-3097 GCA_963630455.1 Prevotella sp. CAG:755 | reverse complement strand
TTACGAAAGAAAACAACTATACTTACGAACGTAAGATTATTGATATTATTTTTACTTTTTTGTTTTTATGTCGTTGTGGAAATCTGCAAATAGGTTAATATTTTGAAAAAGAAAGGGCTTTCATAAATGAAACGTATCTACTTGAATCTCAAGAGATTTGACGTTCTTCCAGAGTATGGTGGAATCAATAAAATAGGTGCAAAAGAAGATTATGCTTCTCGAATCGTCAAAGGCATTGAGAAGATGAATCTAAGTTTACCAATCACCATCTTTTTTCAGGAATCAAATCTTCTTCCCGCTATAAATAATAAAGATAAGGCAATAATTGGTTGCCAAGGCGTTCATTTTGAAGATGTCGAAGAAGGGAAAAATTTTGGAGCTTTCACCTCTCTTCGGACGGCAAAAGCCATGAAAGGAATCGGAGTAGAGGAAGTCCTTATCGGTCATTGCGAGGAGAGAAATTATCTTAACAAGTTGATTTCCTACGGAGGTGGAAAGGGCGACGTAAACGAAATTCTTAATCTCGAAGTCAAAAAGGCTATTGAGGCAGGAATGAGGGTTCTCTATTGCATAGGCGAAAAGGCCGAAGAACAAGAACGCAAATACGAAGTTCTTTCTCATCAATTAAGCGTCGGGCTTAGAGATTGCGACAAAGAAAAAATAACAATAGCATATGAGCCTGTTTGGGCGATTGGCCCTGGCAAAGTTCCGCCGGATAAAGAATATATTCAAGATATTGCCAGACATATAAAAAAGAATGCCGATTGTTCGATTGTCTATGGCGGCGGCCTTAAGTTAGAAAACGCCGAGATGATTGCCTCTATACCTGAACTTGATGGTGGCTTAATAGCCCTTACGCGATTTGGCAAGGATTTCGGATTCTTCTTAGATGATTTCGAAGCAATTGTTAATAAATACCAAGGAGGATTGAAATGAAAAAAGTCAAATTAGAATACGGTGATGGACAAGTAGAAGTTAATGTCCCCGATGATACCGATGTTTTTGAAATTGGCGTTACCGTAAAAGACCCTGAAGGTTTAAAAGACGTAAAAGAGGCGACCCTAGAGGCTATTCGTCATCCAATGAACATGGAGCCGATATCGAAACAGGTTCACGCCGGAAGCAAAATCGTCATTGTTTTCCCTGACAAAGTCAAAGGCGGGACGCAAGACGATAGCCACCGCAAAACGGCAATACCTCTAATCATTGATGAATGCCTTAAGGCCGGAGCGAAAGAAAAAGATATTCTCTTAATTTGCTCTAATGGTTTGCATCGAAAAAACAAACCTGAGGAAATTCGGAAAATATTAGGCGATGAATTATTCGATCGTTTCTATCCGAAAGGACAAATCATCAATCACGATTCCGAAGACTGGCTTCATTTGGTTGATTTAGGCAATGAGCCTAAATTCGGAGCTAAAGTCGTCCTAAACAAATACGTTTATGATTCGGATGTGTGTTTCCTAATCGGTCACAGTCAAGGAAATCCATATGGGGGGTATTCTGGAGGCTATAAGCATTGCGCGACTGGCATTTCAAATTGGGAATGCATTTCTTCCCATCATTGTCCTGCAGTCATGCATCGGCCTGATTTCGTTCCTGTTTCATCTCATTCTCTCATGCATCAAAAGTTTGATGCCATCGGCGAGTGGATGGAAGAAAAGATGGGCAAGAAATTCTTCTGCGTTGACGCTGTCTTAGATTCATTTTCTCATCAAATTAAAGTTTTCGCCGGCGATGCCCATGATGTCCAAAGGGAATCTTGGAAGATTGCCGATGAAAGGACTTATGTCAAATGGGCGAAGAAAAAATATGACGTTATCATATTCGGTTTGCCAAACGACTTCCAATACGGCTCCCGACAAGGCAGAAATCCTATTCTTGTCGAGCAAGCAATTTCCGCTCAAGTCGTTCGCTTGAAACGAGTTATGGCCGATAACCCGGTGATCATTGCTTTATCCCAATGCGATGGCGATTTCGGTGAAGAGGAATTCCCGGCAATGAAGGATGTCTATGACTATTTTCAAGATCACGGGAATACCTTGCCAGAAATCGAAAACTATTATAAGCAAATGAACAATGAAGAATATATTCGCAAATATCGTTACGAATACGCATTCCACCCATTCCACGCTTTCTCAATGATTTCTTGTGCGCATATTGCCGAAAGAGATTGCAAAGCCGTTTATATCGTTGGCGCAAAAGCCCCTGGAACGGCAAGAGCAATGGGCATGAAGACGCGTGGCAGTGTGGAAGAGGCTTTGGCGGATGCTAAAAAATATGTTGGCGAAAATCCAAATGTTCTTGTTCTTCCTATGACATTTAAACGACCGTCTGTTCATTTGTGCATGGAGGATGATAAGTTATGATTGATGAATCTATTTTAGAAATTCACGATGAAGGCTTAACGAAGGGCAAAATTCCGATTGACATTTATAAGGATAAGGAAAGCACCTTCCTTGAAATGGCAAAGCTGATGGCTGAAACAATCAAAGAAAACAACGCCAAAGGCAAAAAGACCCTCTTCATCGTTCCTTTGGGACCGATTGGCCAATACAAATATTTCGCCAAAATAGTCAATGAAGAAAGGATCTCCTTAAAGGATGTCACCTTCATTAACATGGATGAATACATGATTGACAATCACACCCTAATCGACCTAAAACATAAATTGTCTTTCCGAAAGATAATGTATGAACTTTGCTATAACAAAATCGATCCAGAATTAATAATGGATGAAAAACAAAGAATCTTCCCATCTTTAGAAACGATCGATTTAATCGACGAAGTGATTGAAGAACATAATGGTGTCGATATTTGTTTCGGGGGAATCGGAATCACGGGCCATATAGCCTTCAATGAGCCTCCGATATTAATGGGCGAAGAAGAATTCAAAAACACAAGGACACGCGTTGTGAAAATCACAGAAGCTACACGCGTTGTGAATTCCATGGATGATTATCAAGGCGCTTTCTATTTGATGCCTGAATATGCCATAACAATCGGTATGAAAGAAATTCTTCAAGCCAAGAAAATACGTTTGTACTGTTTCAGGGATTGGCATAAATCGGTTATAAAAAGAGCTTCCTTTGGAGAT